>JAZLCS010000031.1:0-23241 GCA_045614385.1 Acutalibacteraceae bacterium
TAATTATACCCGTCTTGCAAATCCCAATATCGATACCGGAATGGGTCTTGAAAGACTTGCCTGCGTAATGCAGGATGTTGATAACCTTTTTGAGGTTGATACAGTTCGTAATATTATGAAACACATTATGGAAATCGCGAAGCTTAATTACCATGATGATGAAAAGAAGGATATTTCGCTGCGTGTTATTACCGACCATATCAGAAGCACAACATTTATGGTTGGCGACGGAGTTCTTCCTTCAAACAGCGGCAGAGGATATGTGCTCAGAAGACTTCTTCGCCGTGCGGCAAGACACGGCAGACTCATCGGCATCGACAGACCTTTCCTTGCAGAGGTTTGTGATACCGTTATTGCCGAAAACTCAAATGCATATCCCAATCTTGTTGAAAAGCAGGATTATATAAAGAAGGTTATTTCAACCGAAGAAGAAAGTTTCTATAAAACAATTGATTCCGGTCTCGGTCTTCTTAATGAGATGATGGAAAAATCCGAAAACGGAGTTCTTTCGGGTGAGGATGCTTTTAAGCTTCAGGATACTTACGGTTTTCCCATTGATCTTACCAAGGAAATCGCAAACGAAAAGAATATGACGGTTGACGAAGAAAAATTCCGTCAGCTTGTTGAAGAAGCAAGGCTCAAAGCAAAGAGTGCAAAGAGAAATGCTGCTGATTCGGATTGGAGAAACAACGGCGTTTCCTTCAAGGATGTTGAAAAAACAGAATTCAAAGGTTATACGGAAAATAACACGGAAGCAGGAATCCTTGCTCTTGTTTCAGAAGGTGAAAGAAAAGATTTTATCAATGACGGTGACAACGCAGTTGTTGTTCTTGACAAGACTTCTTTCTATGCTGAAAGCGGCGGTCAGGTTGGCGATACGGGTGTAATCAGAATCGGCGAAAGCATTTTTGAGGTTACAAACACAACCAAAGATCCCGACGGCGCATACCTCCATCACGGTACTCTTTCGGGTGACGGCATAAAAATCGGCGATAAGGCTATTACCGTTTATAATGAAGAAAATAGAAAAGCCATAATGAGAAATCATACGGCGGCTCATCTTCTTCAGGCAGCACTTCGCGAAACTCTCGGTTCGCATGTTGAGCAGGCAGGTCAGCTTGTTAACGATACTGCCATGAGATTTGACTTTACTCATTTTTCGGCACTTACTGCCGAAGAACTTGCTGCCGTTGAAAATAAGGTTAACGAAATCGTTCTTTCGGCTCTTCCTGTATCAAACACAGAAATGCCCATTGAAGAAGCTAAAAAGGCAGGTGCAATGGCTCTTTTCGGTGAAAAATACGGCGATGTTGTCCGCGTTGTTAAAGCAGGAGAATTTTCAACAGAGCTTTGCGGCGGTACGCATGTTGATAACACAGGTAAGCTTGGTCTGTTCAAGATTGTTTCCGAATCCTCTGTTGCTGCAGGTGTAAGAAGAATTGAAGCTGTAACAGGCTACGGTGTGCTTGATTATATAGCCAAAAACAATGCTCTCATTAACAGCACAGCTGCAAACATGAAGCTTGCAAATGTTTCCGAGCTTGATAAAAAGGCGGGCTCTCTTGTTGCCGATCTTAAGGCAAAAGATAAAGAGATTGAGCAGCTTCGTGCTGAGCTTTCACAGCTTAAAACCGGTGATCTGATGAGCAGTTCCATTGATGTTAACGGCGTTACTGTTATTGCAACAACCGTTGAGGGTGTTAATCCCGGCGACCTTCGTTCAATGTGCGATAAAGTGAAGGAAAATGATAATGCAATTGCGGTTATCTGCGGTGTTAACGGTGAAAGCGCAAACTTTGCTTGCGCATGTGGCAAGGATGCCGTTGCAAAGGGCGCTCACGCAGGCAATATAGTAAGAGAGGTCTCAAAGCTTGCAGGCGGCTCAGGCGGCGGCAGACCGGACAGCGCAATGGCCGGTACAAAAGATGTTTCAAACATCAAAGCTGCCATGGATGCAGTTCCCGGAATTATTAAAGAAATGATAAAATAATCTTAGGGCGGGATGCTCGCATCCCGCCGTCAAATAATAATTAAGGAAGTGTAGTTATGGATTGTATTTTCTGTAAGATAATTAACGGCGAAATTCCCACGACAAAGATTTATGAAGACGATACCGTTATTGCTTTTAACGATATCGAGCCTCAGGCTCCCGTTCATATCCTTATAATTCCTAAAATGCATATAAAATCTGCTGCTGAAATTGATGAGAATAACAGCGGTTTGATTGCTCATGTTTTTGAAGTTGCCGCAAAAATTGCAAAGGAAAAGAATCTTGACGGCTTCAGAATTGTCAACAATTGCGGCGACAGTGCGGGGCAGACTGTCAAGCACATCCATTTCCACCTTATGAGCGGCCGTGAATTCACTTGGCCTGCAGGTTGACGGAGGGAAATTATATGTCTGAATATTACAGAGTGAATATAGCAGGTCTTGAAAGAGATTTGCTCAGATGTCCTATCAGCGACAAGCTTGATATTGCCGCTTTTATTCTTTTCGGTGATGTTGAGGTGACCGTTCATTCGGCGGAAAAGCTTCTTGAAAAGCTTCCCGAGTTTGATTATATCGTAACCCCCGAAGCAAAGAGCATACCTCTTGCTTATGAGATGTCACGTCAGAGCGGCAAGAAATATTTCGTTGTCCGCAAAAAAGCAAAGCTTTATATGAAAGACCCTGTTTCAGTCAGTGTCCGTTCGATAACAACCGATGCTGAGCAAACGCTGATTTTAGACGGCGTTGAGGGCGATCAGATTAGAAATAAGCGTGTTGTTATTCTTGATGATGTTATCAGCACCGGTGAATCTCTGAAAGCTGTCGAAGAGCTTTGCGCAAAGTTTGATGCAAATGTTGTTGCCAAGGCGGCGGTTCTTGCCGAAGGGGATGCTGCTGAAAGAAATGACATTGTTTTTCTTGCAACAATTCCTTTGATTGAGAAATAAATTTTAAGGATGTAGCTTTATGAAGCGTCCTTTTGCCGTAATCGGTTTTACGGTGTTTTTTACCATCGCTTTACTTATTGATACCGAAACCGGAGTGACGGCAGCCGTGCTTATTGCTTATGCCGCCGCTCTGGTTGTTACGCTTTTAATAAGAAAAACGCGTGAACAGCGTGTTTTTCCCTGCGCTTTTGCCTCCGGTGCGGTTGCGTGTGCGCTTTTAATCAGCTCAATAAATTTTGCTTATCTCCCCGCGGTTTCTTATGATGGCAAAACCTGTGATTTAACCGCTGTTCTGACAAGTGAACCCGAGATTGAATACGGTAACTACTATTACACTGCTAAGGCAACTTCCATTGACGGAGAGTCTGTTGACTTGAAGCTGAGGCTCACTTTTTCTTCTCATCCCGATGCTGTGCCTTATGATGAAATCAGCGGAAAATTTACTTTTTATATTCCCGGTTCCTCAAGTACGGATGCGCTGAATTCCTACAAGTCGAACGGTATTTTTATTGCGGCATATCCAAACCGCGATGATTTTACCGTTATAAATATTCCTGACAGTGAGAAACCCGTCGGCAAGAAAATAATCGATATAAGAAATGCAATTGAAAACGCGGTTTACCGTGTTTTGCCTGATGAAAGAGGTGCGCTTGCCGTAGCTTTGATAACCGGCACTCAAAGCGGATTGCCTGCTGATGTTCTGAATAATTTTCGAACCGTCGGCATATCGCATATTATTTGCGTTTCGGGTTTTCATGTTTCGCTTTGGTCAATGCTTGTTTATGAATTACTCAGAAAGTTGAGAATAGGCGAAAAAACGGCAAGTATATTATCCGCATTTGCCGTAGTCGCTTTTATGCTTGTTGCCGGAATGACATATTCGGTTGTCCGCTCCGGCATTATGATGTTGATTTATCTTTTTTCAAATGTTTTGATGCGCAGGCGGGATTCCGTGAATTCTCTTGGCTTTGCGCTGGTTGTTATTGCACTTTTCAATCCCTTTGCGATGGGTTCGGTCAGTCTGCAGCTTTCTGCGCTTTCGACCCTTGGAATTATCCTTTATTCACAATGCTTTGCCTCCGAATTTGAATGTGTTTTTGCGAAAATTAAAATCAGACCTATTCGGTTGATTTTGTACAGCAGTTTTACAACCCTGATGATGACTGCTGCCGCAACCGCATTCACCCTGCCTGTGTCGTTCAGCATTTATAACAGCTTTAATTTTATAACGTTTTTTGCTAATGTTGTTGCTGTTCCTGCGGCAAGCTTATGTATGGTTCTTTGTGCTGTCGGGGCTGCGGTAGGATGCGTTGCATTTGCTGTTTTCAATCTGCCCGCTTTTGTCGGCGGATTGATTTCGGAATTTATGATTCGTTTTGCCGAGTTTGCTGCTGAAATTGATTGGTTTTCTTTCAGAATAGCTGCAGATGAAGCTGCAATTGTTATTTGCGCTGTTCTGTGCATATGTGTTTTTTCGCTTCTGATGGCTTATTACGGCAAATCCATGCCGTATTTAACCGCAACCGTTTGTGCTGCTGTTTTTACTTCATCTTTGCTGTTTTGCTCTTTTAATGGTCAGCGCGGAACAAAAATCAATGTTGTTGATTGCGGAAACGGAACAAGTGTTGTTGTCAGCAGTTCAGGTGAAAATTTGCTCATTAGCTGCGGCGGCACGGAGTTTCTCGGTTCAATGCGTGTTTCGAATGCCGTTCAGTCCGTCGGAGGGAATGCCGAAGTTTTTATAATTTCAGATTCCGATGAAACAGCTTCGGGTTATCTTAACAGTGTTTTGCCTGAATTGAAACCCGATAAAATTTTCTTTGAAAAACTGCCCGAAGGAAGCTCTTTGCTTTTGAATAATACAGAACAGTTTGATTGGAACAACGCTTTAAGTTCAGAAAATTTTAATGTAAAATATTATAAATACGAAAATAATTATTGTGCTTTTATAAAAAACAAAGATATTTCACTTTTGGTTTGCTTTGATCCTTTCGAAGATCTTTCTTCTCTCCCGAACGAATTTTTGACGGCAGATGTTATGATAACCCGTAATGATTATCCGTCGGGAACAGAAGGCATGGGCTGTGATTTTGTTGTTATCAATGCCGAAAACGAAAGAGGAATTCTTCTTCAGAATGAGCTTTCTGCTCTCGGGGTCAATTGTGCCGCAACGGCAGGTTGCGGAAATATAATCATTAAGGCGGAAGACGGTTTTATTAGTGCATTCAGAGAGCCTTAAGGTGAAAGGAAGGTTATTTATGCCTGTTTTGAACGAAGCCGGATTAAAAGAAAAGCTGCGGTCAAACCCCGTCGGCATTTATCTTATTTACGGCGAGGAAAGCTACCTTAAAAAAGTTTATGTTGACAAAATTATTTCCAAAACCGTTGATGATACTTTTGCGGACTTCAATTTTCATACGTTTGACGGTAAGGATTGCACTCTTTCAGATATTTATGAGAGCGCGGGTGCGGTGCCTATGATGGCAGAAACTAAGTGCGTTCTTGTTAAGGATTTTCCTCTTGACACGCTCGATGATAACGGTTTTGAACAGCTCGAAACCGTTTTGTCGGATAATCCTGAGGACTGCGCATTGATATTTTCTTTTATTTCCTGCAATCCAAAGGGTGCCAAATGGAATAAAGCGATAAAGCTGTTTGAAAAATACGGCTATGCTGTAAAGCTTGAAAAAAAGACTTCACTCGAGCTGGCTAAAATGCTTGAAAGCGGAGCCAAAAAGAGGGGCAAGCCGTTCGGCAAAGGGGTTGCCGCATATCTGATAACATGTGTCGGCAGTGACCTCAACACCTTGCTGAATGAAACAGAAAAGGTTTGTGCCTATTCTTCGGGAGAAGAAATTAAAAAGGGTGATATCGATGCCGTCTGCATCAAAAGCCTTGATGCCAAAGTGTTTGACATGATTAAGGATTTGACTGCGGGCAGGTTTGACAGCGCATTTAAAAAGCTGTCACTTTTGTTTGAACAGCGCGAGGATGAATTTCAGATTCTTGGTGCATTGATTGCGCAGTATTCCGATATTTACAAGGCAAAGGCTGCGGTTAAGGCAGGCAACAGAGCTGAAATAATTGCAAAATATTATGATTATGCGGGCAAGGAATTCAGGCTCACAAACGCCGCCCGAAATGCATCTTCTCTTTCGTTTGAAGCGATAGGAGAATGCATTGATATTCTTTCGTGGGCGGATACAACACTTAAAAGCTCTGCGCTCGATAAGCGGCTCGTTCTTGAACAAACCGTTGTTAAGCTTGCCAGAGCCGGCAGGAGATAAAAATGATAAAAATCAAGCAGGCCGTGATTGTTGAAGGAAAGTATGATAAAATCAAGCTTTCGGGAATTATTGATGCTCCGATAATTCAGACCGACGGTTTCGGTATTTTTAAAGATAAAGAATTACAGCGTATGATTCGAAAACTGGCTGAAAAACGAGGCATACTTGTGCTTACGGACAGCGATTCTGCCGGGTTTAAAATACGTTCTTTTATCGGCTCAACCGTTGACCAAAAAGACATAGTTCACGCGTATATTCCCGATATCTTCGGCAAGGAAAGCAGAAAAACCGAACCGTCAAAAGAAGGTAAATTGGGTGTTGAAGGAGTCTCTGAAGAGATTATCATGCAGGCGCTTTCGAATGCAGGTGTTTTTTGCGAATCAACCGCAGAGCCTGAACGTCCGATAACAAAGCTGGATTTATATGAACTCGGATTTACCGGCAGTGAAGACAGCGCAAAGAAACGTGCGGCACTGCTTAAATATTATTCATTTCCGTCAAGGCTTTCGGCAAATTCGCTTGTTAAAGTTTTGAATTATATCACTACTTACGACAGATTTATTGAAGATGTCAATTATATTTTAAAGGAGATGCAGGAATGCTCAGAATAGGTCACGGATATGATGTTCACAGGCTCGTTGAAGGCAGAAAGCTTATTATAGGCGGCGTTGAAATTCCTCATGAAACAGGTTTGCTCGGTCATTCCGATGCGGATGTTCTTCTGCATGCAATCAGCGATGCGCTTCTCGGTGCGGCTGCGCTTGGCGATATAGGCTGTCTTTTTCCCGATACCGACCCCGAATTCAAAGGGGCAGACAGTCTTGTGCTTCTGAAAAAAGTTGTTTCCGTTCTCGCAGAAAACGGATTTTCGGTTGTGAATATTGATGCAACCCTCATTGCGCAGAGGCCAAAAATGCGTCCGTATATTGAAAAAATGCGCGAAAATATCGCTTCAGCCTGCGAAATTTCGGTTAATTTTGTCAGCGTTAAAGCAACAACTGAAGAAAAGCTCGGCTTCACAGGCAGGGAAGAGGGCGTTTCTGCTCACGCAGTTTGCTTGATAGAAAATTAATTTTTTGTAAAATATGTAATATATGTTTGCAACCTAAGCCGCTTTGTGATATCATTACAATGCAACGATGTTTAAAATTTTTTGAAAAGGGTTGGTCAAAGCATGACCTTTATTAACAATATTGTGGATTTCTTTTCCAAAATTACATCCCTGAGTTTCGGCATAACGGATTTGCTTGATATTTGCCTTATAGCTTTCATCTTGTATAACGGAATTAAAATTATCCGAGAAACCAGAGCTTTCCAGCTTGTTAAAGGCTTACTCCTTCTCGGTATAGCCTATGTAGTTATTACTCAGCTCGAAATGCAGGCAAGCTCAAATCTTTTCAGACTTATTTTTCAAAACATTTTCATTGTTTTGATTATTCTGTTCCAACAGGAAATAAGGCAGGTTATCGAAAGAGTCGGCAAAAACAAATTTACAAGTCTCAGCCATTTAATCAAGGGTGGGCGTGCAGAAAGCATTGAGATTGTCAGAGGTGCTATAATTGAAATAGCAAAAGCGGTTCAGCGTATGGGTGACAGCAAGACGGGCTCGCTCATTGTTATGGAAAAGGAAATGCTTCTCGGCGATGTGATAAAAACCGGAACAAGCATTGATGCGGCTGTTTCGCATGAGCTTGTCGGTAACATATTTTTCCCCAATTCTCCGCTTCACGACGGTGCGGCGGTTGTCAGAAACGGCAGGCTTCACTGTGCCGGCTGTGTTCTTCCGTTGACCAAAAACGAAGATATTTCAAGCGAACTCGGCACAAGGCACAGGGCAGCTCTCGGCATGAGCGAGCAGAGTGATGCCATGATTATAGTTACATCCGAAGAAACGGGCATAATTTCCGTGGCGTTTAAAGGAGTTCTTATGCGCGGATTAACCGAATCCGAGCTCAGAGAGAAACTCATAAATTATTTTATTGACAATGCAGACGAAGGAATTAATGATGCCGGTGCAATCAAAAAATTGTTTAAGGGTTGGAAAAAATGAAAAATAAAAATCAAAGGATAAGTGACCTTTTTTACAATAATCGCTTTTTGCTTGTGTTTTCGATTGTTATTGCCGTTGTTGTTTGGCTTGTTGTTGCCATTGAATTCAGCCCCGAAACAACGAATACAATCAGAAATGTTCCCGTCAAAATCGATTACAGCGAGATTAAAAACAACCTTGGCGGTTTGCAGCCTTTCGGAGAAACTGATTTTACCGTTGATGTTACCGTCAGCGGCCAAAAAATTGTTGTTGAATCTGACAGTATTGCCGACAGCATAAATGTTACGGCAAGCACGGGATATGTTAATTCCGTTGGAAATTACGATTTGAAAATAAGTGCCGAGGGCTCGGATGAATATAAGATTATCGATGTTACGCCCGATGTGGTTCAAGTGTATTTCGACTATCCGAAAGAGAAGGAATTTAAAGTTGAAACAGATATAGATTTCGGTTCACAGGCTGTTGCCGAGGGTTATTTCATGGATGATTTTGTCTTGTCCGATGCAAACACGGTTAAAGTCAGCGGACCCGAATCTGAAATCAATAAAATTGAGCGCATTGTTGCCGTTGCCGAGCATGCGGGAGAAATGCGTCAGAGTGATACGGTTGACGCGGTATTGACTGCGGTTACCAAAGACGGTTCAACCCTCAAATATGTTTCGTTTAACAGGCAGTCTGAAAAAATTCAGATAACAATGCCGGTTTATAAAATCGTTACTCTGCCCGTAACCTGTTCTTTCAGCAATATCCCCGCAGAATATCTTGATGCGTTGCCGTTTGAGGTTTCGATAAGTCCCGCAACGGCAACTTTCGGAATTCCCGAAAATCAGATTGAAAGCAAAACCAGTATCGAGCTTAGTTCGAAAATCGATTTTTCAAGGCTTTCTACCGGGCAGAATGTTTTCACGATAAGCGTAACCGACCATGAGATTTCAGGCGGTATTGTTCTTGATGAAACTAAAGAATTTGTTGTTAAAGTGGATGTCAAAAACATGTCTGCCAAAACTGTTTCAGCACCGTCAACCATTGGCATTTCCGGTGTTCCCGACGGCCTGACAGCCGAGCTTACAAAACTGAATTTCTCTGTGCTGACTGTTATCGGACCCGAAGAAAAGCTGGCTTTGCTGAATACGGATAATCTGGTGCTTACTGCTGATTTCAGCAAAATTGATGAAAATGCTTCGGATGTTGTTACCGTACCGGTCAGAGTTTCCGATGATTCCTGTTGGTCTTACGGTGAATATACCGCAACATTTGCAATTTCATAAATTCAGGAACAGACTGCATGTGCGGTCTGTTCTTTTTATTTTATATTAATTTTATATTAATTATATAATAAACAGTTGATTTATTATATAATGTTGTGATATAATATCTTGAAATATAATCACAAGGAAGGGGCGGCAATATGAAAAGAAATTTTTGCACGGTTGCAGTGTGCATATTAATATTTGTTTTTTTGTTTTCTTCATGCAGCTCCGATGTTTTGATTCGACCGGTTGATTCATTGCTTTCACCTCCGCTTTATTACGAAGAATATGAAGCACTTGTTGAAGCTTTCTACAAAAGTGTCGGTGATGAGGTTGTTCTGACTTATCCAGACAAGGGTGATCACCGCTCTGCGATAATTGTTAAAGATGTTGATTCTGACGGCGAATCGGAGGCCTTGGTTTTTTACAGAAGCAGCACTGACGGCACCTCTGCAAGAATGCATTTTATGGATTTTATTGATGGTCGATGGATTTCTGACGGCGACTTCAACGGATACGGAAGTTCCGTTGAAAGCATAAATATAACCGATATGGATAATGACGGTTCGTTTGAGTTTATGGTTATGTGGTCTGTTTCGGGTGTTTCAACCGGCAGCATAATGTCGGTTTATCGCAGTCCGCGGAATGTCAGGGAATATAAAGAAATTTCCAACGAGACCTGCTCGATATCCGAAATCGTTGATATTGACTCTGACGGCAAAAAAGAGATATTCTTTGTGAGCCAGAGCAATGTTTCCGGTGTTAACCACAGAACAGCCAAGATTATGAAAATTTCGGGTGATTCTGTCAAGCTTATCGGAGAAACGAGAATTGACCCGAACATCAGCAGCTATTCTTCAATCAAAACTGAGAAAGCTTCTGATGATGAACCGATGAAGATTTATATTGATGCCTTAAAAGGCGAATCTCAGATGATAACTGAGATTATATATTGGGACAAAAAAGAAGCTGTACTTCTTGCTCCGCTTTTCGATAAAGAAACAATGTCTACAACCGCAACACTCAGACACGAGCCCATCGGCTGCGCAGATATCAATAACGACGGCATAATTGATATTCCGGTTCAGTCAAAAATTTTCGGCAAGGGTGACAGTTTGCTGACGGCGGATACCGAAGATATATATTTAACTGAATGGAAAAATTTCAGCTCGGGAGATTTAAAGCTTGTCGCAAATTCTCTAATCAATTATTCTGACGGATATATGATTAATCTTAATGACAGTGAAATTAATTCAACAGGCATCAGAAACTATCGTTCTCAAAACTGTTGGGTAGTTTACAAAACCGATGCTTCGGGCGAATCAATCGGAGAGATTTATTCTGTTTTGAAGATATTTGCTGACAGATGGAATCCCGAAAAATTCAACGCATACATACCGATTGTTGAAAAAGATGACGGTGTGGTTTGTGTTTATGTTACCCAGACAGGCAAAGACATGGGGATTGACGAAAAGTTTGTAAAGTCAAAAATAACAAAGATCCCGTCGTAAGGAGGAGAATTATGAAAAGGGTTTTAATCGCCGAAGACGAAGCGGCAATAAGAGAATTTATTGTTATCAATCTTAAGCGCGGTGGATATGAGGTTATTGAGGCTGAGGATGGTGCAATGGCGCTTGAGCTTTATGAGGCTTATGACGGAGATGTTGATGTTGCTCTGCTTGATGTAATGATGCCTAATGTTGACGGCCTTGAAGTTTGCAAACAGCTCAGGACAAAGAGCAACAATATCGGCATTATTATGTTGACGGCAAAAACTCAGGAGATGGATAAGATAACCGGTCTTATGATGGGCGCAGACGATTATGTAACAAAGCCGTTTTCACCTTCTGAGCTTGTGGCAAGAGTTGATGCGGTTTACAGACGCGTTGCGATGAACAGCTCCCGCAAGCCGGCTGCTGTTGATGTTATTGAACTTGGTGAATTCAAGCTTAATCTCAGAAACAGAACTTTAACCAAGAGCGGCAGATATATTGAACTCACACAGGTTGAGTTTCAGTTGATGGAATATTTTTTCACAAATCCCGGTGCTGCACTCAGCAGAACCGATATCCTCAACAAGGTTTGGGGCAATGAATATTTCGGCGAAGAAAAAATTGTTGATGTTAATATCAGGCGTCTTCGAATGAAGATTGAAGAAGAACCTTCCGTTCCCAGGCATTTAACAACAATTTGGGGAATCGGCTATAAATGGATTGTTTAAATAACAGAAAGAGGTGAAGAAATTGAAATTTATCGGAATAACAAAGCGTTGGTTTTTAAATGTTGCATCTATTGTAATTGTTATTCTGGTTGTTGTTTCAATTACCATGCTTCTTTCAATGCGCAGTTATTACTACGGCGTAGCATCAATGGCTCTTGATTCTTATTCGGCAGACGAAATTGCCTCCACATTTAGCCTTTACGGCAACGAAACGTCTGGCGGTTTTGAGGCTGCGGGCAGAGAATTTATTGAGAATTTTCCGGATAAAGAAACGATGGCAGTCTGGCTTATTGACCGTTACGGAAACGTGCTTCTCTCTTCAAGCGGCTTTGAAATCAAGGGCGAGGTTGAAATGCCGGATTTTATCACCGCAAAAAGCAATGAACTCGGTGTCGGAAAGTGGACAGGCAGGCTCCCTTCGGGCGAAAAAATAATGGCTTCTACCTGTGTCTATAATTATTCTAACGGAACTTTTGGCGGTGCTGTTCGGTTTATGATTTCAATGGAAGCCATTGATAAACAACTTGTTAAAATAACATTCCTTCTTGCTTTTTGCTGCCTCGGTATGTTTGCTTTGCTTATGCTTTCGAGCAGTTTGTTCATTCGCTCAATTGTTTCGCCCGTTAAGACAATCGGTGAAACTGCAAAGAAAATTGCGGGCGGCGATTTGCAGGCAAGAATCGACCATTATCCGTATAACGACGAAATAGGTGAGCTTTGTGCAACCATTAACGACATGGCAACCAAGCTTTCCGCTTCGGATCGAATGAAAAATGACTTTATTTCAACGATATCCCATGAACTGAGAACACCGCTTACTGCAATAAAGGGTTGGGGTGAAACCCTGCTTCAAATTGGCGATACAGATTCCGCAATGACACAGCGCGGCATGGGAGTTATCATCAGCGAGGCATCAAGGCTTAACGATATGGTTGAAGAACTTCTTGATTTCTCAAGAATGAGCAGCGGCAGGATGCGTTTGAACAGTGAAAGAATAGATATTCTTGCCGAGCTTGATGAGGTTGTTTTTGCTTTCAAAGAGCGTTCCATAAAAGACGGCGTTGAAGTTGTTTATAACGTTCCGCGAAATCCCGCTCCCGTTAACGGCGATGCTTCAAGAATTAAACAGGTGTTTATCAACATTCTTGACAATGCGCTCAAATATACCGAGCAGGGCGGCAAAATAGTTGTTTTTGCGGAGCTTCCGAATCCGGCAACTCTCATTATTTCAATTGCTGATACCGGTGCAGGAATTCCGCCTGAAGATTTGCCTCACGTTAAAGAAAAATTCTATAAAGCGAACACAACGGTGCGCGGCTCTGGAATCGGGCTTGCGGTTGCCGATGAAATAATCAGGCTCCATAACGGTGAGCTTGATGTTGACAGTGTGCTCGGCGAGGGCACAACCGTCAGAATAACTATTCCGCTCGAGCCGAAAGAAAAGGAAAGCAACTCGGCAGAGAAGGAAGGAGAAGATAAGACTAATGAGCAAACAGAAGAATAATTATGTTGCCGTCGGCGGTCAGGCGTTGATGGAAGGTATAATGATGAAAGGCCCAAAGGGTACGGCAATGTCGCTCCGTCTTCCCGACGGCTCAATTGAAACACAGATGAAGGATTTTGTTTCAATCAGAAAGAAATTGAAATTCTTTAATCTTCCGATTATCCGCGGTGTTGTTTCATTTGTTGAGTCGATGATTTTCGGATATAAGTTACTTATGGAATCCGCAGAAAAGACTTCACTTGATTTCGAGGAAGAAAGTGAATCAAAGCTTGATAAATGGATAACCGATCATTTCGGACCCAAAATGATGGCAGTTATCGGCGGAATTTCCGCGGTGCTCGGAATCGGTCTTGCATTTCTGCTTTTCATGTGGATGCCAAGCTTCTGCTTTGACCTTGTTAATGACCATATTGCTGACGGTGCGATTGATGGCTTGAGAGCGATTTTTGAAGGCGTTATCAGAGTTGTTATTTTCATTGCTTACATGGCTCTCGTTGCAAGGATGAAAGAAATCCGCAGAGTTTATATGTATCACGGCGCGGAGCACAAGACTATTTTCTGCTTTGAACACGGTAAGGAGCTTACCGTTGCAAATATCAGAGAAGAGAAGCGTTTCCATCCCAGATGCGGAACAAGCTTCATCTTTGTAACGATACTTCTCAGTATCCTTATTTCATCCGTTGTCTCGGTTCTTTTTCCGGAACTTACGGAAATCAGAGCTGTGTGGATGGTTGTAAAACTTCTTATGATGCCTGTAATAATGGGTATCGGCTTTGAGTTCATTCAGCTTGCGGGCAAATATCCCAACAAGCTGACAAAACTTCTTTCTGCTCCTGGTTTGCTTATGCAGAGAATAACAACTGTTGAACCGGACGATGCCATCATAGAGGTTGCTATTGAAGCTATGAAAGCTGCATTGAGCGGCGAGGTTGAAAAAGCCCGCGATGAAGAAACGGAGAATCCGGAATGACTGTTGCCGAGCTTCTAAAAAAAGGCAGAGAGATTCTCGAAGCAAACAAAATTGAAAATTCCGCAAATGAAGCACGTTGGATTTTTGAATCGGTTTTTGAATGCGGCAGGGAGTATGCTGTTTTTCACGCAAACAATAACGCGGACAAAACCAAGACCGAAGTTTTCTTTGATAAAATCAATCAAAGAGCCGGCGGTACTCCCGTTCAGTATGTTATCGGCTCATGGGATTTTTACGGTGAAACATTCTATGTCGGTGAAGGGGTGTTAATCCCCAGACCCGAAACCGAACTTCTTGTTGATTTCGCACTTGGCTATTTAAAAGATAAACCAAACGCCGTTGTTTTCGATTTGTGTTCGGGAACAGGCTGTATAGGTTTGAGCGTTGCGCGGCTGTTTCCTCAATCGGAGGTATACCTTGTTGAAAAATCAACCGAAGCAATGAAATATCTTCTGCGGAATGCTGAAAAGTTCAGTCTCTCAAATGTCAGAATAATCAACGGCGATATTTTTGAAGGCTTCAGTGCTTTTGAAATTCCGAATCCCGATTTAATTTTGTCTAATCCGCCCTATATTAACACTGATGAGGTTTCAACTCTTCAATCAGAGGTTTTGAAGGAGCCTGCCATGGCTCTTGACGGCGGAAGTGACGGGCTTGACTTTTACAGAGCTATTACAGAAAAGTGGCTTCCGTATTGCGGCAAGGCGGTTGCGGTTGAATGCGGAGAAGGTCAGGCAGATGAAATCAGAATGATTTTTTTAAAGCAATTTGATAAAACTTGTTCCATAAAAGATTTTAACGGAATTGAACGTGTGGTTATCGGCACGGAAAGGAATTTAAATGTTACTTGATATTTTCAAATACGGTTTTTCAAGCGAAGTGATAATCAGTTTGCTGGCAACAGTGTTTGTTGTTTTTTGCACTTTGCCTATTCATGAATATGCTCATGCCTTGGTTGCAACAAAGCTTGGCGATAACACGGCGCGGCTCAAAGGCAGGCTTACTCTTGCACCGCTTGCTCATATTGACCCGATGGGTGCGCTGATGATTTTGCTTGTCGGTTTCGGCTATGCAAAGCCGGTTCCCGTCAACCCGCGCAACTTCAAAAATCCGAAAGCCGGAATGGCACTGACTGCACTTGCAGGCCCCGCCGCAAATATTGTTATGGCTTTGATTTTTATGCTCCTTGCTAATCTTTGTGCGGTTATTTATTCTGCCAATCCGATACTTTTTGTCAGCGTTGCATCAATATTTTTCAGGTCAGCTGCAACAGTAAACATCAGCCTTGCGGTGTTTAATCTTATTCCGATTCCGCCGCTTGACGGCTCAAGAATAATAAATCTTGTTATTCCGTCAAAATATTATTTTAAAATCATGCGTTATGAACGTTATATAATACTTGGTGTTTTTGCACTTATATTTTTCGGAGTGCTTGATGTTCCGCTTGCTTTTTTGACAAGCAAGGTAATGTCTTTGGTAAGCCGGGTGGCGGCACTTCCTTTTAAACTGTTTCTTTAAGAAAGGGGTTATTCCTTGGAAAAGCCACAATATAAGCTTGAAGTTTTTGAAGGTCCTATGGATTTACTCCTTCAGCTTATCTCAAAAAAGAAGGTAAGCATAAATGATGTTCCGATTTTGGAGATCATTGAGCAGTATCTTGAATATGTCCGCCGAATGCAGGAAGATAATCTCGATGTTTCAAGTGAATTTCTTGAAATGGCTGCAAGGCTTCTTTATATCAAAACCGTTTCTTTGCTGCCTGTTCATGAAGAAGCCGAAAAGCTTGTTGAAGAACTTCGCGGCGAGTTGACCGAATATCAGGATTGTAAGCTTGTTGCAGGAAAACTTCAGAATCAGGCCAAAGGCTTTGATTTCTATTCAAGAGAACCAGAAGAATTTGAAGTTGACATGACTTATACCAGAACTCACGAGCCTTTTGAAATCTTTAAGGCATATATGGCAGCAGTCGGTAAGGGTAAGCGCAAGCTTCCGCCGCCGATTGAAGCTTTCAGAGGTATCGTGGCTCACAAGATAGTTTCTGTTTCTTCACGAATCAGCTATATAGTTGAAATGTTCAAAACAAAGAAAAAAAGAAAATTTTCGGCATTCTTTGAACAAGCCGAGTCTCGCTCTGAAATGGTTGCAACCTTTCTTGCCCTTCTTGCAATGGCAAAGGCAAAGCGAATTCAGATTGAAGGTCAGGGCGATAATATAGATATTACCTTGCTGCAGGGCAGAGGGGAGAGTATTGAAATTGACGAATGAACAAATAAGAGCCGCGTGCGAAGCCATTCTTTTTGCTTCGGGCGAGCCGGTTGAGGCGGCAAGAATTGCCGAGGCTCTTGAACTTGATATAGAGGTAGTAACGGGTGCTCTTTGGGAGCTGACAAGAAGTCTTGACGAACGCGGCAGCGGAATCTGCCTTCTGCGTCTTGGCAGCAAGTATCAGCTTTGCTCCCGCGTTGAATATGCTCAGCAGGTCAGAAGCGTGCTTGATATCAAAAAGAATGCGCCTCTTTCTCCTGCGGCTTTTGAAGTTCTTGCCGTTGTTGCATATAATCAGCCTGTTACCAAGGCATATATTGAACAAATCAGAGGCGTTGATTGCTCGGGTGTTGTTTCAACGCTGTGCCAGAAAGGCTTGCTTGAAGAAAAGGGCAGGCTCGATTTACCCGGCAGACCTCTTCTTTACGGCACAACACCGGATTTTCTCAGATGTTTCTGTCTGTCATCTCTTGCGGACCTTCCCGAGCTTCCCGAAAAGCCGGAAATCGACAGTGAACCCGATGATGAAATTGACAATGAGCAGGGTGAACAGATAAGGAGCTTCTTCCAACCCGAAGAATAGAATTTTGATTATTCCTTAAGGAGGCGATAGTTTGACAGCGCTTTACATAATTCTCGGCATTATAGCGTTTTTCATAATTTTGCTTTCTGTCAAATTCAAAGTAACCGTTCATTATGAAGATGATGTTGCGGTTTCGGTTGGATGGCTTTTTCTGAATTTTAATGTTCTTCCCAAAAAAGAAGACCACGGTAAACCCAAAAAAGAAAAAAAGCCAAAGAAGAAAAAAGAAGAAAAGCCAAAAGAAGAAAGTGAAATCGTTCCCGAACCCAAAACGAAGAAAAAGGATAATATGTTTGTCCGTTTTTACAGAAACAGGGGCGTTAACGGAGTTGTTCAGCTGTTAAAGGATACAGCAAAAGCCCTCGGAGGCATGTTTGGCCGCCTCGGCAGAGCATTCCTTTTTGAAGAACTCTATATTTCAATGACTGTCGGAGCAGGTGACTCGGCTCAGACGGCGATAAAATACGGTGAGATTTGCGCGGGAGCATTTCCTGCAATGGGTCTTATAGTCAGCAAAATGCGGGTGAAAAAATATAATCTTGAAATTAATCCCGATTTCATTTACGGTCAAACAAGCGCAAGGCTTCACACCAAAGTTTCCGTAAGGCCGATATTGCTTATCAATGCGGTTATTGTTCTTGCGTTTGAACTTTTATTCAATGTGGTTATAAAACTGCTTAAGCACAGCAAGGCTCACAAGCCGAGTGTGGAAAAGCAGATTATAAATAATTAAATTTTTTGAAAGGCGGAAAACAAAATGAAAGAACAGTCAGCATCAGGAATTCTCGGCACATCAATTGAAAAAATCAAAGATCTTGTTGACGTAAGCACTATCATTGGTGAACCCATTAAAATCAGCGAAACTCTTCAGATAATTCCTGTTTCAAAGGTTACATACGGATTTGCTTCCGGCGGCACTGATTTCCCCTCCAAGAGCAATCAGGAGCTCTTTGGCGGCGGCGGCGGAGCGGGTATCACAATTTCTCCCGTTGCTTTCCTTGTGGTCAATAACGGCAGTGTATCCGTAAAGTATATCAATGCAGCAGAAGGTTCTGTTGAAAGAGTTATCGGAATGGTTCCCGATATCGTTGACAAAGCGACCGACGTTATCAGCCAGCTTAAAAATAAAGACAACACTGTTGACAATGCAATCAACGATTATATGGCATCAACTGAACCCACCGCCTGATAATTAATCAAAGCTCATCCGCATATATTTTACTATTTAGATTATGTGAGGATGAGGCGTATTGAAAAAGAAAATAATCTCTTTTGTTGTTTCATGTTTATTTTTGCTTCCGTTTGAACTGACTGTTTATGCGGGTGAAATAGGTGTTTCGGCGCAGAGCGCGGTGCTTATGTGCGCTAATAACGGTGAAGTGCTGTTTGCCAAAAACGAGCATAAACAGCTCTCAATGGCAAGCACAACAAAGATAATGACTTCGCTTATTGCGCTTGAAGCCGCAATTCCCGAAACGGAAATAACCGTTACCAAAGAAATGATTTCTGTTGAAGGCACTTCGATGGGGCTTCTTGAAGGTGACAGCGTTTCCTTGCGTGAGCTTGTTTACGGAATGCTTCTCCAGTCCGGTAATGACGCGGCAAACACGGTTGCTTATGTAATCGGCGGCAGCCCCGAAGGTTTTGCAAAACTCATGAATAAGCGTGCGACAGAAATCGGAATGAAAAACACAAATTTCGTGACAGCTTCGGGTCTTCATGATGAGGGGCATTATTCAACGGCATATGATATGGCACTGCTTGCCTGTGAAAGTATCGGCAATCCTGAATTTGCTGCAATTTGCTCTCAGAAGAGTGCTCGGCTGACATACGGTAATCCGCCGTATGCGAGAACTCTGACAAACCATAACAGGCTGTTGTGGAAGTATGCGGACACAATCGGAATCAAGACCGGTTTTACCAAAAAGAGCGGAAGATGTCTTGTCAGCGCGGCAGAGAGAAACGGCGTTGTTCTGGTTGCGGTAACATTGAATGCGCCAAGCGATTGGAATGACCACATTTCAATGTTTGAATACGGCTTTTCAAATTGCAAAGGAGTTTCTGTAGGCTGCGATTTAAGCAGCACACAGCTTAAAGTTGTCGGCGGGGAGCGTCAGACAGTCGGTTTGCGCCTTTCCTATGAGCCTGTGTGGCTTGAAAAAGACAGGTGCAGCTACCGTTTAATGATTAAACCGTTTGAGTATGCACCGGTTTGCGCAGGCGAAATAGTCGGAACAGCGGTCTTTTATTCGGATGATAAAATAATAGATGAAGTTCCTATTGAAGCGGCAGACTTTGTTGAATGTAAGATTGCGGCTGCTCCTTTTGCAGAACCACAGAAACAAGAGAAAAAAGGGTTGTTTTCGAAAACAGTTAAAAAAATAAAAGATTTTTTCAAAATTTCAGAGGTGAACTAATTGGCCGATAATAAAATCAGGCTTCAGAAGTTTCTTTCCGAGGCGGGAGTTGCGTCCCGTCGAAAAGCGGAAGAAATGATTAGAAACGGAGCGGTTAAGGTTAACGGTGCCGTTGCTCAGATTGGTGACAGCGTTGACCCGAAAAAAGACACCGTTCTCGTGAAAGGTAAAAAAGTTATAAAACAGGGCGGAATGCGCTATATTCTGCTCAACAAACCCAGAGGCTATGTCACAACCACAGATGACGATTTGGGCAGAAAGTGTGTTCTTGAGCTTGTTAAGGATGTTAAAGAACGTATTTATCCCGTCGGAAGGCTTGACAGAGTTTCGGAAGGCGCATTGATTCTGACCAATGACGGAGCTTTTGCCAACGCAATGATGCACCCGTCAAAGCACGTTCCGAAAACTTATAGGGTTACGGTACGCCCCGAGCCGACGGCCGAACAGGTTGACATTCTTGCAACAGGCGTTGAGCTTGACGGCAGGTTGACTGCGCCTGCAGATGTCTGTGTTCTTTCAAAAGAAGAGGGCAGGGCGGTGCTTGAAATTATTCTGCGTGAGGGCAGAAACAGACAGATTCGCCGCATGTGCGAATCTCAGGGTCTTGAGGTTGCAAGGCTCAGACGCGTTGCAGTCGGTCCGATAAAGCTCGGCATGCTACAAACCGGTCAGTGGCGTGACCTTACCGCTGATGAAGTTGCTGCTCTTTTCAAGGCGGCAGGCATGAAAACGAGCGGAGGTTCAAAATGATAAGATTTATTCCTTTTGAAAGCGAAAACTGCATGGGAATGAAAGCGGTTGAAGGCGAAAGCGAAGCCGGAATATGCACCTTTGCAATTGACGGATATTTCATGAACTTTCTTTCTGTTGATTGCTCCGATGATATAATTACCGAGGGGCTTGCAAGAGCCGCAATGAATTATGCCGCAAACAGAAACGTTTATATTGCCAAAATCGGCAGAGAGCTTTCTTCACCAGCGTTTTTAAGGCTCGGATTTTCAGGCGATGACGAACTAAGCGTTGAAATTCCCGAGGCACTTACTTCGGGATGCTCATGCGGGCACGCGAAACCTTTCTAATAAATTTAGGAGATGTTTTAAAGAATGATTAAAAGTATGACCGGCTACGGCAGAGCTCAGCAGCTCGCTGACGGTATGAACATAACAGTTGAGATAAAAAGCGTTAATCACAGATATTTTGAGTTTTCATCCAAGCTTTCAAGAACATACGGTTTTCTTGATGAAAAGCTTAAAAGCTATTTTAACGGTAAGCTCACAAGAGGTAAGATGGAGTGCTTTGTTCAGATTGAAGCTGTTGAAGAACCTGATACCGTAATCAGCCTCAACCATTCTCTTGTTCAGGGTTACATTAATGCATATAAAGAGCTTGCTGACACATACGGGCTTGAAAATGATATCAAAGTTTCGGATATTTCAAGAGTCGGCGATATCTTTTCCGTTCGTAAGCAGGCAGCCGATGAAGACAAAATTTGGGCTGCGGTCAGTGTTGTTGCGGAAGCTGCGCTTGAAGGCTTTGTTTCAATGCGTGAGCGCGAAGGTGCAAGGCTCAGAGCAGATGTGCTTTCAAGACTTGATGAAATCATCAAAAATGTTGAGTTCATTGAAGAACGTTCGCCGCAGACGGTTGCCGAATATAATGAAAAGCTTCTCGGCAGACTTCATGAACTTCTTGCCGATGCTCACATTGACGAGCAGAGAATTCTTACCGAGGCTGCAATTTTTGCCGATAAGATTGCAGTTGCTGAAGAAACAGTCAGGCTTCGCAGCCATATTTCTCAGCTTCGTCTTTTCCTTGATTCAAGCGAAGCCGTCGGCAAAAAGATGGATTTCCTTGTTCAGGAGCTTAACAGAGAGGCGAACACCATCGGCTCCAAAGCTCAGGATGTTGAGATTGCCCGCAGAGTTGTTTCAATAAAAGCAGATATTGAAAAAATCCGCGAGCAAATTCAGAATATTGAATAATGAGGGATGTTAAATGAAATTAATCAATATCGGTTTCGGCAATATGGTCAACGCAAGCCGCCTTGTTGCAATCGTCAGCCCCGAATCTGCTCCGATTAAGCGTATTATTCAGGAAAGCAAGGAAAAAGGAACGCTTATTGATGCAACCCACGGCAGGCGTACCAGAGCCGTTATAATTACCGACAGTGACCATGTTATTCTTACCTATCTTCAGAGTGAAACCGTTGCAAACAGACTTAACGATGATATGGACGAGCTTGAAGATGAGGAGGATGAAGAATGAGCGAAGGCATTTTAGTAATTTTTTCCGGCCCCTCAGGTTCAGGCAAAGGTACCGTTCTCAAAGAGTTCCTCTCTGAATGTGATGATGCGAGAGTTTCCGTTTCTATGACGACCCGTGAACCCAGAAACGGCGAAATTGACGGAGTGCATTATTATTTCGTAACAAGGGAATACTTTGAAAAGAAGATTGCCGATAACAAAATGCTTGAATATGCCGAGTATAATCATAATATGTACGGCACGCCGAAAGATCCGGTTGATGAAATGCTTAAGTCCGGAAAAGTCGTTATTCTTGAAATTGAAGTTCAGGGTGCGGAAAAAATCAGAAAAAGCTATCCCGACGCAGTCAGTATATTCCTGATGCCGCCCTCGATGAGAGTTCTTGAAGAGCGTCTCAGAGGACGAAACAGCGAGGATGAAGAAACCGTTAATCACCGACTTGTTATTGCGAAGGAAGAAATACGCAGAGCATCGGAATATGACTATATTGTTATCAATGACACGGTTGAAAATGCCGTTGACGGCATGGAGACTGTAATTGAGGCAGAAAGAAAAAAGACAATAAGAAATAAAAAAATTATAAGCGAGGTAATCAACAATGTTTAATCCTGATTTAAGAGGAGTTCTCACAAACCATCTCAGCCGCTATTCTCTTGTTACCGCAACAGCCAAGAGAGCAAGAGAAATTGCTGAAAACGCAGAAGAAAATAAGATTATAATGACAGAAAAGCCTGTCAGCGTTGCTCTTGAAGAAATTCTTGCAGGTGATTATGTTATCGTAGAACCTGAAGAAATCAGAAATCTTTAATAGCTCAATGTAAACAAAGGTCGGGGAGGGAGTCAAATGAAATATGCAAAGGTTGCTGTTGAAGCGGCTGTTTTTACCTTTGATAAAGAGTTTGATTATATTATTCCTCCCGAACTTGAATCCTCGGTTGTCAAAGGCTGCCGAGTAACCGTTCCGTTCGGGGCGGGTAACCGTAAAAGGCTTGGTATGGTTTTTGATGTTACCGATTATTCCGATGGCAAACGGCTGAAAAAAATCAGCGAGGTTCTTGATAATTCACCGCTTCTCAGCGATGAAATGCTTCAGCTTGCAAAATGGATAAAGGACAGAACCTTCTGCACTCTTTATGAAGCTGCTAAAGCCATGCTGCCCTCGGGCATAAACCATCATATGGTTGTTTCTTATGCCGTCAGCGGTGATTTTGATGAAAAAAAAGCCGAATTGCTTTCAGGTGCGGAACGAGAAATTTTTGACTATCTGAAGGCTAAAGGTATTTTTGTCAAAAGTGATATCATTTTTAAATCGCTTGCAATGATTCCCGATTTATCAATAACCGAAGGACTTGTTAAAAAAGGTTTTTTGGTATGCAACCGTGATGCGGTGCGTAATCTCGGCGATTTAACCGTCAGAATGATGCGCCTGTTGCCCGAAGAAACTGAAGTTAAACTGACTAAAAAACAGCAGCAGATGGTTGACGTTTTGCGTGA
>JAZLCS010000032.1:0-6759 GCA_045614385.1 Acutalibacteraceae bacterium
CAAAAACAGACTTGCCTATGAATACCCCTATTCCGCGCTTGACGGAATCGTTGCCAAACGCATCGCATCAAAGCTTGACAGCGAAGAAATCGGCGGCGAATATTTCGCTTCGCGCACACCGTCTTTTGTGGGAAAAGATAAGCTGACTCCCGCCCAACGCGGAACGGCAACCCACCGCTTCATGCAATTTGCCGATTACAAACGCGCAGGCGAAAACGTTGAAAAAGAGCTTGAAAGGCTGGTTGAGCAGGGAATGCTGACCGAAGCCGAAAGCAAGGTTGTTGACCGAAAAGCAATTGCGGAATTTTTTGCAGGCGATCTCGCCAAACGCATTCTTTCCGCAGAAAAAGTATATAAAGAATATGCTTTCACCGCCTGCCTGCCTCTTAATGAAATGGAGCCCTCCGTTTCGCCCGAAAAGGCCCGGGGTGAAGTTATCGTTATCGAAGGCGTTGTTGACTGCGCTTTCGTTGAAAACGGAGAACTGGTTATTATTGACTTTAAAACAGACAAAGCATCCAAAGGCGCGGAACTTGCCGCAAAATACCGCGAGCAGCTTTCTGTATATCGCCGCTGCCTTTCGGAAGTGCTCAATTTGCCTGTAAAACAAACAATAATTTACTCTTTCAGGCTTGGCGAAACCATCGAAATAGCCATAAAATAAAAAAAATTAAAAAAAAGCTTGCATTTTTGTTCTCTGTGTGATAAAATTCCTACGTTATGTTTATGGATATACCGAAAGAGGTGACATTGATGAAGGAAGGAATCCATCCTAAGTACGAAAAAACTGAAATCCGCTGCGCATGCGGTGAGATTATCGAAACCGGCTCAACAAAAGAAAATCTTCGTGTTGATATCTGCTCAAAATGCCATCCGTTCTTTACAGGTAAGCAGAAGCTCGTTGATACCGGCGGACGTGTTGATCGCTTCAACAAGCGTTTCAATCTTAACAACAAATAATAAGCAAAATGAGCGGTGCATTTTTCATGCACCGCTTTGCTTATTTATGGGGTGAAATCATGGCTTCAAACAGCTACAAAACCATCCGCGCCGCATCGCAGGATGAATATATCGTTAAAAAATCCCGCTTTATAGGGCATATAATGCCTGTTACTACACAGGAGGAAGCGCTTGACTTTATTGCGAAGGTCAGCAAAAAGCATTGGGACGCAACCCACAATGTTTATGCCTATATCCTGCGTGAAAGCGGAGTCAAAAGATATTCCGATGACGGCGAGCCGCAGGGCACCGCGGGAATACCCGTGCTTGATGTTCTTGAAAAAACAGGTGTTACCGACTGCGCCGTTGTCGTAACCCGCTATTTCGGCGGAATCATGCTCGGTGCCGGCGGGCTTGTGAGAGCATATTCTCATTCTGCCTCTATTGCCGTTGCGGCGGGCGGAATAGTTACGCGCGCCATGTGCGCAAGGCTCAAAGTCACCTGCGACTATTATTTCTACGGCAAGCTGTCCTCTCTTGTGCCCGAAAACGGCGGAATTATTGAAGACACGATTTTTGAAGATAACGTTACCCTTGTTTTCCGTCTTCCTCTTGAGCTTGTTGACGGTTTCAACGCAACGCTCATTGATGTGAGCAACGGCAGATACAGCGTAACCAAAACCGAGGAGTTTTTCTCTGATATAGATTAACAAGCAAAAAATCGGCTGTGAATTTCACAACCGATTTCTTTTTTATTTTTTATTTATTTTCAAAACGTAGTTAAATGCTTCAATAACCGCAACAACCGAAACAAAGCCGCAGGCGAGAATAAGTGACCATTGAAGGTCAATAACGCCGTGACGGAAGTTATCCCATGCAGCCTCCCAACAAACGAGGAATACGGCGCATTCCAGCGAAAGCATTGAAAAAATGTGAAGTCCCTTAACTTTATGCCCGCCGATGAGAGCGAAGTCAGCAGCAATAAAAGCTGCGCCGAGAACAAACAGCGGCAAAATGAACTGGGGAAGCCAGTCAAACCAATCGGTTTTGCTTAATATGTAGTAAGCGTATCCGACGATTGAGCCGAAGCAGATGAGCGCCGTTACAACGGGGGGAGTTATCTTAAGGGCGGGAAGAACCGTGCAAACCCACGAAACAAGCAAAATGCCGACAACATAGCCGAACCAATAATCATATTTGTCAAAGGCAAGGTCAACTGCAACACATATGCTTGCGGGGAACACCATGAAGGCTGTTGTAAGAACCGCATAGCTTTGAGAAAGCTTTCCGGGAATTTTAAAAAATGTTTTCTTTTCTTCTTTTTGGGGATAAACCTGCTCAGGAACAACGCCGTCGCAATCGGGGCAGTTAACAGTTCCCTCGGGAAGCTGCTTTCCGCATTTTGAACAATACATAACACATTCCTCCTTTGGATTAATTATACTATTAAAGTTTTTAAAAATCAACATAAAAACAAGAAATTGACAAACAATTCACAGTGTTGTAATATGTAAATAATAATAGAATATATTGAAAGGATGATTTGCTTGGCAATTTTCAAACCTTTTAAAGCTATACGCCCCGTTCCCGAATTTGCCGCCAAGGTTGCCGCTCTCCCCTATGACGTTATGAACAGTGCAGAAGCGGCGGAAATGGTTAAAGGCAACCCCTATTCTTTTCTCCATGTTGACAAGGCGGAAATTGATCTCCCCGCAGGCACAGACCTTTATTCCGAGCAGGTTTATCTTAAAGCAAGAGAAAACCTTGATAAGCTCGTAACAGACGGTATCTGCAAGCAGGATGAAGAACCGAAATTCTATATTTACCGCCAGATTATGAACGGCAGAAGCCAGACAGGTCTTGTCGGCTGCGTTTCAATTGACGACTATATAAATTCAATCATCAAAAAGCATGAACTGACAAGAGCCAACAAAGAAGCGGACAGAATCAACCATGTTGATTACTGCGATGCAAACACCGGCCCCATTTTCCTGACCTACCGTCCGCAGGCTGAAATCGCGGCAATCTTAAACGGCTGGAAAGAATCCCGTGAGCCCGTTTATGATTTTGTTACCGATGACGGTATTGCAAACACCGTCTGGGTTGTTGACTGTCCCGAAACAGTCAAAAAAATTGCAGAGCTTTTTGCCGCGGTTGACTATCTTTATATTGCCGACGGCCATCACAGAGCCGCATCTGCGGTCAAGGTTGGTCTTAAGCGCAGAGAACAATTCCCCGATTTCAACGGAAACGAAGAATTCAACTTTTTCCTCGCCGTACTTTTTGACTGCGATGAACTTGAAATCATGGATTACAACCGCGTTATCAAGGATTTAAACGGCAATACAGAAGAGCGGTTCGTTGAAAAAATCAGCGAAAAATTCACGGTTGAAGCTGCGGGAGATGCCGCATACAGACCTGAAAAGGCTCACGCTTTCGGCATGCTTCTCGGCGGCAAGTGGTATAAGCTCACCGCAAAGGAAGGCACTTTCAATGCCGATGACCCCGTTGAATCTCTTGATGTTTCAATTCTTCAGAACAATCTCATTTCACCCATTCTCGGCATCAATGACCCGAGAACAGACAAAAGAATCGATTTCGTCGGCGGAATCAGAGGCCTCGGCGAGCTGGAGCGCAGAGCAAGCGAAGATATGTGCCTTGCATTTTCAATGTATCCCACAACGCTCACCGAGCTCATGAACATTGCCGATGCAGGTCAGATAATGCCGCCAAAATCAACATGGTTTGAGCCCAAGCTGCTCAGCGGCTTATTCATTCATAAACTCAAATAATAATTCATCCTTTCGGGGACACAATATTCCCGAAAGGATATTTTATGCAGAAGGATGATTATATGTTCAAAGTTGCTTTTTTTGACACAAAGCCATATGATAAGATATATTTTGACACGCTGAAGGATGAATACGGCATTGAAATCGAATATTTCGAATCCAAGCTGACTCCGAAAACCGCCGTTATGGCAAAAGGAGCACGAGGTGTTGTTGCTTTTGTGAATGATAACATCGGCAAGGAAACAATTTCCGTGCTCAAAGAAAACGGCATTGAAATAATCGCCATGCGCTGC
Source organism: Acutalibacteraceae bacterium (assembly GCA_045614385.1). GTDB lineage: Bacteria > Bacillota > Clostridia > Oscillospirales > Acutalibacteraceae > CAG-177. Next base: position 4,025 of record JAZLCS010000032.1, read on the forward strand.
GCCGGCTATAATAACGTTGACCTCTCGGCGGCAAAGGACATGATTCCCGTTGTGCGCGTGCCCGAATATTCTCCCCACGCAATTGCGGAGCACGCCCTTGCCATGCTTCTCACCCTTGTGAGAAAAACCCACAAGGCGTATATCCGTACAAGGGACTATAATTTCAGCCTTAACGGTTTCGTCGGCTTTGACCTTCACGGCAAAACCGTAGGCGTTATAGGCACCGGCAAAATCGGCATGACTTTCATTGAAATCTGCCGCGGTATCGGCATGAATGTTATCGCCTATGACCCGTATCCCTCGCAGGGCTATCTTGAATATGTTCCGCTTGAAGAACTTTTTGAACGCTCAGACGTTATTTCTCTCCACTGCCCTCTGACAAGCGAAACCTATCACATCATAAACAGCTATTCTCTGAAAATGATGAAAGACAAGGTGTTTATCATCAACACCTCAAGAGGTGCACTCATTGATGCCGAAGCTCTCATCGAAGGAATCCGCAGCGGAAAGGTCGGCGGCGCAGGGCTTGATGTGTATGAAGAAGAAAGCGAATTTTTCTATGAGGACTTATCCGAAAGCATTTTGCAGGACGAAGTTCTTTCAAGGCTCATTATGATGCCGAATGTTCTGATAACCTCGCATCAGGCATTTCTCACCCGCGAAGCACTGCAGAGAATCGCAGAAATAACGCTCGGCAACATCAAGGCTTATTCCGAGGGTAAGCCGCTTGAAAACGAGATTGTGGCAAAGAAAAAAATCATTGTATAACATTTTCATTATATTATATATGTCACATTGCACAAAGCGAATGTGCACGGATAAAAATATTGTATAAAATATTCCTATATTTCAAAAATATACAGATATTTCTTGACTTTATGCAGAAATATCTGTATAATTATGCGTATATTGTTTCCAGAGGTACATAATCATGAATAAAACCAAAATTTTTATAGACGGCAAGGAAGGCACAACGGGTCTGAGGATTTTCGAACGCCTTTCATGCAGAGATGATGTTGAAATAATAACTCTGAGCGACGAGCTGAGAAAAGACACCGCCGCCAGAAAGCAGGCTCTCAATTCCTGCAATATTGCATTTCTCTGCCTGCCCGATGCAGCGGCAATTGAGGCGGTTTCTCTGATTGATAATCCCGAGGTTAAAGTTATTGACGCTTCAACCGCTCACAGAACCCTTCCCGAATGGGCATACGGCTTCCCCGAGCTTTCACCCGCTCATCTTGAAAAAATCAAGAACTCAAAGCGCGTTGCCGTTCCCGGTTGCCACGCAAGCGGCTTTATCGCTCTTGTCTATCCTCTTATTGCCGCAGGCATTCTTCCTGCCGATGCTCTTTTGACCTGCACTTCCGTCACGGGCTACAGCGGCGGCGGCAAAAAGATGATTGCACAGTATGAAAGCTATAAAAGAGAGGCTTTTCTCAACTCTCCCCGCCAATACGGCTTAACGCAGGAGCATAAGCATCTCAAAGAGATGAAAGCGATAACGGGCATTGAAAACGCTCCGATGTTCAGCCCCATTGTTTCCGATTTTTACAGCGGAATGGCAGTTACTGTTCCGATTTTCGCAAAAAACCTTTGCAACGGCAAGGGTGTTTGTGATATAATTGATGCCTATAAAAAAACATACACTTCTGATTTTGTAAAATATACAGAGGATATGGGCGACGATGCGATGTTCTGCGCCGAAAGCATGAGCGGCAATGACGGAATGCAGATTTTCGTTCAGGGCAACGAAGACCGAATTCTTCTTATGGCGCGCTACGACAATCTCGGTAAAGGTGCATCGGGTGCCGCAATCGAATGCATGAATATTCTCATGGGGATTGACCCCAAAACAGGCTTAAATCTCTGATTCTGAAAGGATATATGAAATGAAACAGATTTCGGGCGGCGTTTGCGCCGCAAAAGGCTTCACCGCAAGCGGAATTCACTGCGGTATAAGGAAGAACAAAACAAAAAAAGACCTCGCTCTTATTCTGAGCGAGAAAAAGGCGGCTGCCGCCTGTGTTTACACAACAAATCTTGTTAAGGGTGCACCCATAACAGTCACAAAGAATAATGTTGCCGACGGCTACGCTCAGGCAGTTATCTGCAACAGCGGCAATGCCAACACCTGCAACGCAAACGGCATTGAAATCGCAGAGGAAATGTGCTCTCTCATCTCAAAAGAGCTCGGTATCGGCGAAAAAGATATCATTGTTGCTTCAACCGGCATTATAGGCCAGACTCTTGATATCACTCCCATCGCCGAAGGCATTCCTTCTCTTGTTAAAGAGCTGAATTCAGACGGCTGCCCCGATGCCGCTGCGGCTATCATGACAACCGACACGGTTGAAAAAATCGTTTCCTATTCATTCGAAATCGGCGGAAAAGAATGCAGAATCGGCGGTATCGCCAAGGGTTCGGGTATGATTCATCCCAACATGGCAACAATGCTTGTTTTTGTAACCACCGACTGCGCAATTTCTCCCAAAATGCTTCAGAAGGCTCTGAGTGCGGATGTCAAAGACTCGTTTAACATGGTCAGCGTTGACGGCGACACTTCAACTAACGACATGGTTTCCGTTCTTGCAAACGGCATGGCAGGCAACGAAGAAATAACTGCCGAGGGCGCAGATTTTGATGAATTCTGCAAGGCGCTTAACGCTGTAACAACTTATCTCTGCCGCATGATTGCGGGCGACGGAGAGGGCGCAACAAAGCTGCTCGAATGCATC
>JAZLCS010000033.1:0-23654 GCA_045614385.1 Acutalibacteraceae bacterium
CTGCCAGCCGTTGAAATCGCCGGCAACGCTCACCCATTTGGCGTTCGGAGCCCACACTCGGAAGCAAGCTCCGCCGTTTCCGGCAGGATGAGCTCCCAGAAACTCATATGCCTTGGCGTTTGTTCCTTCGTGGAACAGATAAAGAGGGATATTGTTTTTTTCTTTGGACATAGGCACAATCCTCCATATTCACTCAGCATAGCCTATATAAAGTATTATATCAACTGTTACTTTTATTTTCAAGTATATATCATAAATCAATAGTGCCAAATTATTCTGCCGATTGTTTTGCAATTTAACTAAAGAAAAGCTTTAAAAGTTACAATAATGTCACCTTCATTGACAAAAACATACGCTTTTGATATTATTTATGTGATTAGTCACTATGAATTTTATGAAGACATTTGGTATTGAAACTTAAATATCTGTAACGGCAAGGAGTTCCGAAAACATGATTAGTTCTGATAATTTATGCATGAGCTGCATGCGCGAAATCGGTGAAAGCAAACAGTGCCCCTACTGCGGCTATCATGCAGACTCAACGCAAATACCGCCCTATCTGCCGGTAAGAACGGTTGTTGCCAACCGCTATCTTATAGGCAAAATGCTTGAGTATAACGGCGAGGGCGCAACATATATCGGATGGGATCTTTCTGCAAAAAAAGCTGTTAAAATCAGAGAGTTTATTCCTGATTCTTTCACCACAAGAACCTCCTCCAACCTCACTCTGCAGGTGATGCGGGGCAGCGAAGCTGTCTATGCCGAGTTGCGTCAGGGTTTCGTTGAGCTTTGGTCAAAGCTTGCAAGGCTCAAGGGTCTTTCCGCTCTCATCAGCGTAACAGACGTTGTTGAGGATTACGGCACCTCATATGCAATTTATGACCATTTTGAAGGCATTACTCTTCGCGATTTTCTTCTGAAAAGCAAAACAGGATATATTCCTTGGGATAAAGCAAGGCAGCTTCTCATGCCTATTCTTTCAACCCTCGGCACTCTTCATTCCTCAGGCATTATTCACAGAGGAATTTCGCCCTCAACGCTCATTATCGGCAATGACGGAAAAATCAAAATAACAGGCTTCTGCCTCGGCGCGGCAAGAACCGCCAGAAGCGACCTCAACAGCCAGCTTTTCGACGGCTATGCGGCCATTGAGCAATACGGCTTTGACGGCAGTCAGGGAACATGGACCGATATTTATTCTTTCGGAGCCGTGCTTTACCGCACCCTTATCGGCAGCGACCCCGTTTCCGCAAAAGAAAGAATGACCAACGACAGACTCATGGTGCCCGGAAAATTCGCCGAAGCCCTGCCTGCATATGTTATAAACGGCCTTATCAACGCGCTTCAGATTCTGCCTGAAGACAGAACAAGAACCGTTGAGCAGCTTAGAGCGGAGCTTTCCGCTTCGCCGACTGCGGCGGCAGTCAGCGGCCAGTATCAACGCAACGCACCTGTTGCAACTCCTGCTCCGGCACCTCAACCCCAAAAACCCGTACCTTCAGCTCCGAAAAACAAGAAACCTCAAAAAGGCGGTGCGCAGATTATCGTCACAACCGCTGTCGTCAGCCTTGCTGTCGGCTTGATTGTCTTTATAATCCTCGCCTTTACCGTTTTGCAGGACAGAATCAATTTCAATTTCGGCTCTGAACAAACCTCTGACGTGTCCGTTTCTCAGACGGAAGCCGAGCTCGTTGCAGTTCCCGATTTTATTGAAAAAAGCTATCTTTCAATCGAATCCAATCCTGTATTTACCGGCAATTTCACTTTCAGGGAAGAACCTGTTTATAACGAAGATATTGCAGAGGGTTATGTTGTAAATCAAAGCATTCAGCCCGACACAATGGTTCCCAAAAAGACAGAAATCGTGCTTTACGTCAGCAAGGGCGAAGAAACCATCGTTCTTCCCGACGTAACAGGTTCAGACTATGAAGAGGCTGTTGCGCGCCTTGAAGAAATCGGCTTCGTTTGCGAAAGAATCGAAACCTCTGCCGGCAATTACGCCGACAATCAGGTTGTTTCCATAGCTCCTCTTGCCGAAAAAGCTTATTCCAAAGGAACGAAGGTTTATCTGAGAGTCTTTGTTGCGGCAACAGAGACCGTGACCGATGAATTCGGCAACATCATCGAGCCCGAAGAAATACCCGAACAAACACCCGAAGAAATCCAATAAATTTATATTAGGGCGGTCTTGACGATCGCCCTGTTTTGGTTTAATGCGTATGACAAACACTTACCCTTCGTATTACAAAAAATTCACCTGCATTGCAGACAAATGTCCCGACACCTGCTGCGCGGGCTGGGAAATAGTTGTTGACCCCGAAAGCCTTGAGCATTACAGCAACCTCAGCGGAAGCTACGCAGATAAAATCAGAAGCCTTATTGCCGTTGACAGCGACGGAGACAGTATCTTCTCTCCGCACGAAAACCGTTGTCCTTTTCTTTTGGAAAACGGACTTTGTGAAATGTATATCAATCTCGGTCACAATGCACTTTGCCGCACCTGCCGTCAATTCCCGCGCCATATAACATATTTCGGCGCAAGAGTCGAAACAGGCATTTCTCTTTCATGCCCCGAAGCGGCAAGGCTGATTACGGAATCCCCCGAGCCGATAACTTTTGAAACAGAAGAAATTCACGGCAGCATTCTCCCCACGGCAATTGACCCGGAGATGTATTTTACACTTCTTAATGCACGAAAAACAGCGATAAATATCCTGCAAAACAGAAAATTTTCAATAGAAAACCGCATTTGTGCTTTCCTTCTGTTTGTGCAGAAAATTTCGCCGCTTGTCCGCAAAAAAGGCTTTAATGATATCCAAAAAATCTGCGAAGAAAATTTCTTGACTTTTCAAAAACCTGTTTTTTCAGCAGTAAAAGCAAAGAAAGCTTCAGAAAAATACTTTGAAGATTTCAAAAATCTCGAAATGCTCGACCCTCGGTGGACAGATTCTCTTACGGCAGCGAAAAATGCCCGCATTCCCGAAATAAGCACTTTTGAATGGGAATACGAGCATCTGATGATATATTTTGTTTTCCGTTATTTTATGACAGCCGTTTTTGACGGCGATTTGCTCACAAAAGCAAAATTTGCCGCCGTTTCTTTCATAATTATCCGCCGGCTTCAAACCGGATGTATCGAAGAAAAATCCGCAAGAATAAAAGCAATGCAGAAATATTCCAAAGAAGTTGAGCATTCTGCTCAGAACATGGAATTCCTGCGCTTGTCGATAAAAAGAAGCCGCTTTTACAGCGTTGAAAATCTTATAAACATTCTCTCTGAAACGGAGGAAATAAAATGAAATACAGCAGTTATGTAAACACAAAACAGGGCAGCAAATCCGTTCACCGCTTTTCAAGCGGCAACACACTGCCTCTTGTTCAGCTCCCCTTCGGCATGGCGGCATTCTGCCCTCAGACCGTTGAAAACAACATTCGTTGGTATTATCATCCTGACAGCCGCAGCTTTGAGGGCATAAGGCTCACCCATCAGCCCTCGCCCTGGATTGCAGACTACGGTGCAATGCTCTTTATGCCTCAGAACAAACTTCTGGGCGGCTTCGACGGAGAGGACCGCTGGTCGGGCTTCAGACCCGAGGATGCCGTCCTGACTCCCTACCACATGAAATTCAGACTTTGGCGCAGCAGGAGCGATATCGAGCTTTCTCCCACAGAGCGCGGCGCGGCAATCAAGGTTTCTTTTGATGAAAACGGCGATAATTATTTTTCCGTCGTTCCCGTAAAAGGCAACTGTTCATATCGCTATGACGAAAAAACAAACACTCTCTATGCATCAACCGACATGCATATGAGCGGCGAAGCGGTTAAGTTTAAAAATTATATTGTTTTCAAATTTCCCGAAGGCAGTGTCAACACAGAAAAAACTCTTGTCAGCAATGGTGAAAGGTTCCGCGGCGGCACAAAATGCAGAGGCAAAAAAGCAGGTATTCATCTTTATCTCAGCAATAAAACAACAGAAATTAAAGTTGCCACCTCATACATAAGCTTCTCGCAGGCTCTTCTTAACCTTAAAACAGAGCTTTCGGGCAAAAGCTTCGCCGAAATCAAAAAATCCGCCGAAGAACTATGGGAAAGCTATCTTTCAAGAGTTAAAATCGAAACCAAGGATAAAAAACTCTTCAAAACCTTTTATTCATGCATGTACAGAGCGTTCCTTTATCCTCACAAATGCTATGAATATGATAAAAACGGAAAGCCCGTTCATTATTGCCCGCATGACGGTTCAATCCGTTCCGGCGTAAGATACACGGACAACGGCTTCTGGGATACATACAGAACCGTTTATCCCTTCTTTGCACTCGTTGCGCAAGATGAGCTTCGCGAGATGCTCCGCGCATTCATTATGGAGTATACAGAAAGCGGCTGGCTGCCCAGATGGCTCTCAATCGGCGAATGCGGCTGCATGCCCAGCACGCTTGTTGATGCCGTTATCTGTGACGGTGCAGTTAAAGGCTTCATCGACAATGACCTTCTCGAAATTGCTCTTGAAGGAATGATTAAACACTCGGTAACAAACGCTCCTCATAAGCGTTTCGGCAGAAACGGAGCAGAGAGCTATTGCAAGCTGGGTTATGTTCCATATGAAGAAGAAAAAGAAACCGTCAACCTCACTCTTGATGCGGCTTACGGCGACTGGTGTATTGCCGAAATCGCAAAAATCCTCGGCAAAACCGACATTGAAAAAGAATACAGAAAAAGAGCTCTCAACTATAAAAATCTTTTCGACCCCGAAACCGGTTTTATGCGCCCAAAAAACAAAAAAGGCGAATTCAGACCCGACTTCACACCCATCGGTTGGGGCAGAGATTACACAGAAGGCAGTGCATGGCAGAATTCATTCGCCGTGCCTCATGATATAAAAGGGCTTGCCGAGCTTTACGGCGGCAAGGAAAAGCTTATAGAGAAAATCGACGAACTTTTTGCCGCTCCTCCTTATTATGAAATCATCGGCTACGGTTGTGAAATCCATGAAATAACCGAAATGGCAGCGGTTGACTTCGGTCAATGCGGCATGAACAATCAGCCCAGCTTCCATATTCCTTATATCTACTCCGAACTCGGCGAAGTTGAGAAAACAGCTTATTGGGTCAAAAAAATCTGCGACGAGCTGTTTTCATATGAAGATGACGGTTTCCCGGGCGACGAAGACAACGGCACAACGGCTATCTGGTATATCTTCGGCGTTCTCGGTCTTTATCCCTTCTGCCCCGGCAGACCCGAATATGTCAAGGGTATAAAACAGGTTGAAAAAGCATATATCGGCGAAAAAGAGCTTGATGTCAACAAATTTGACGGAAACAAAATCCAATATAAAGATTTAATTTAAAGGAGAAAATAAAATGGACAGATATCTTATTATCAACGCCGACGATTTCGGCATGTGCCGCGGCGCAAACCTTGCAGTTATGGAGCTTCTCAAGAATCCCGACAGCGCGCTCACTTCTTCAACAATCATGACACCCTGCGCTTGGGCCCCCGAGGCATGCAGATTTGCAGCCGAAAACCCCGAACTTGCAATCGGCGTTCACCTCACTTTCACAAGCGAATGGTCAAAATACCGCTGGGCACCCGTAAATTCAAAGAACACCGACTCTCTTCGCGACGAAGAAGGCTTCATGTGGCACGAGAGCGACCAGGTTGAAAAGAATGTTGACATTGACGAGGTTGAGGGCGAAATCAGAGCACAGATTGAACGCTGCAAAAAGCTCGGTCTTGTCACTCCGTCACATCTTGACAACCACATGGGTTCGCTCTACGGCATTGAAACGGGCCGCTTTGAGCTTCTTCAGAAAACGCTTGAGCTTGCGGGCGAATACGGTCTGCCTTTCCGCCTTCCCGGTCACATTACAGATGAAATGATGGGCAACTCAATGCTCGAAATCAATGTCGACAAGAGCATGATTGAAATGGTGTTCGGCAAAATAGTTGAGTTCGCAAACGCTATGGGCGTTGCAATCCCCGATTATCTCATCCCCAACGAATGGGGCGGCCCTCAGGATGAAAGCTACGAGAATTTCAGAGAATATCTGTATAACCTTTATGCAAGCTTTCCCGAAGGCGTAACAGAAACATACCTTCATCCCTCAATTGAAACAGACGACCTTAAGGGCACTTCGGGTGCATGGCAGCGCAGAGTCTGGGAATATCAGATAATGAAAGACCCGAAAACAAAGCAGCATATCGAAGCGCACGGAATCAAGCTCATAAACTATCGTGACCTTGCGGCGATGAAAAAATAAAAACGCATCTCTGTTTGCGAAAAACAAGTTTTCCGACAAACTGAACAGCCTCCGACCGTCAGTCGGAGGCTGTTGTTTTACCTGAAAGCTATGTAATAATATGTTATACCCAACTCATTAAGAAGCGGGAAGCAGCTTCTCACATCTGTTGATTCCGTGCTGCTGACCTTGAATCCGTTGTTCGTAACCTCAACGCCGAGGGTTGAGCCGTCGGGAATGCCAACCGCACAATATGCACGGTTTTCGCTTGTCAGATGGTTAACATACATAAACGGAAAACCGCTCGCAAAAACAATAACCACGCTTGGTTTGAATCCCAATGAAACGCTTTTTGAAGAAGAACCCGTTCCGAAATATGTTCCCGAAACAAACGGTTCATTAAGAAAAGTGAGCTGGTTTCCGCTGAGATGTCTCAAATCATCATTGATATGTGTTGCACAAAGCAGTTCCTTGCTTATAAATGACGGAAAATCAAGCGAGGAGCTTGTTGCGGGGCAGAGCGATGCGTTAACCGTTGCCCATGCGCTGAGCACAAAAGCATCGGTATCCCTGTCCGAAACAATGCTGTCACAGCCTGAGGTCAGAATATCAAGACCCGAAGCAAAGGTCAGGCAATCAATAATATCCGTAAATGCCGCATGGCACGCTTCGCCGCCTGAAGAATACGGCGCATGAATCGAGAGCCTGAGCTTTATTTTTGCCTGCCTGCAATATTCGTTTTCAACAAGAACGCCCTCATCATTTTCCGTAAAAGAATCAACTATTTCCATGCTTTCGATTCCCACCGCAACTGTTGTATATTTAAGCGGTATGGCTTTTTTGACGGCAGGATATTCTGTCATAAACCTGATATATTCAAGCTCCTCCCTGCCCTTAAGCCATTCAACAATATTAGCAGGCAATGCACTGATTTCACTCATAATTCACACCTCACTCCGTTTCAACAATAACCCTGATAATCGCCCATATATAAAACACATCTCCGCCTTTATAGACCTTTTCCGCCCTGTCGATTCTGTATTTTTCACCAAGACAGCTGATATATTCTCCGTCATTCGCCGCCGTAAGATCGGGATCGGGAGGACCGATATAGAGATAGTGTCCCTGCGAATTATAACCTATTTCGGTATTTACGCCGTAAAGATACATCTTATTCTTATATCTGAGCGGGCTGATAAAAACTTTCATTTCCATAAGCTGCTCGCCGTCTCTTGAAACAAAAGCGGCGGGTCTGCCGTGAGCATCAAAAAGGCGGTCGGCTTTCATATGCTCACCTGCCTGAAAACAAACTGGTCATCGCTGAGCAGGGGCAATGCAAGAAGCAATGCCTCGCTCTTTTCTTTTTCAGCTCTTTCCACAAGCACTGACGGTGAAATACTGACCGTAACATCGCCCGCTTTGAATGATGTTACACCCTCATCGCTGCCGAGCCTCTTTATACAAAGGCGATAGTTGACCGAAGCTGCAGCCGCGTTTATCAAACGGATATCCGCACAATCCGCGCCGTTCTTCATTCTTGCCGCAAGCTCCGCTGCAGCAGCGGAGCAAAGCGGCATAAGCTCTTCATCTGTTCCCACAGCAGAATAATTTCTCCTGAGTGCTGCAAGAACATTCCAGCTGTCAATCAAAGCTTATCCCTCCGTTAAACAGAAAGCACCTTTGATGCACCGTCAAAGATTTTCGCAAAGCCTGCCGTGCAGCTGATAACCGCGCGTTCAAGCTGGCGGTCAATGAGCTTGTCATATTCGGTCATAACCTCGCCCGCCTTAACCATTTCAAGCGCAGCCGTTTTATCAAGACCGATAAGAGTTCCCTGACCGACGGCAGGTGATTTGAGAAGCTTTGCGCCCAGAGGTGTAATCATATCGCCCTTGCCGTGGAAGTTAAGACCTGCCGCCGCATCTCTGAACTGATCCATGTTGAGCATTTTCGCCATAATCTCAGGCTCGGCAATAATTGTATTAAGCTCATAGGGGTCAAAGCCGTTCCAGAAGTTAACAAGGTCGGCATATGTAAGCGTGCCTGCATTTTCGCATTCAACAATCTGCGCCGCATTGTCCGCACCGTCGCCGTTAACGATAACTTCAATCGCATCTTTAAGAAGAGTTCTTGCAATATAAGCACCGATTTGTCTGAGCGTAACAGTGAAAAGGTCAAGGCGCTGAAATCTGATGGCTTCATATGAAGCAACAAGGCTTCTGCCTCTCTTTCTGAGCTTGACAAGATTTTCCTTTGTGCGGATATTTGTTTCGGGGATAAACGCACCCTCCTTGACAATTGCAAGCTCTTTTTCTTCCTCTGAAGGTATTGAGGTTATTGAGCGATAGTCAAGGCTGTCAATAACCGTTGTTGAAGCTACGACACCGGGCAGAATATCCGCCTGTTCAAGACCCTGTCTGACAGCTCTTGAAACATATTCAGGGAAGAGCACTGCGCTGTCGGAATTTTTAAAAAACTTATCCACAACGTCGCTGCCGGAGCCGCCCACCTTGATGCCGAAACGCTTAAGCTGGCGCTGATATGCGTCAAGGCCTTCAAGCGATGTTCCCTTATAGTTTTCACCGGGGTCAAGGCTTTCAAGAGCCTTTGTGAAATTACCTGAAGCATAAAGCCCCTTTTCAAGTCTGATATTATCGTAATTAGCCATGTGAATTCTCCTTTCTTACATCAGAAATGTTACGGTTGATGCTGTTTCGTCAACGGAAAGAACAAGGTACTCCCTGCCGCTTTCCGCCGCCTTCACGCCGCCGCCGTCACAAGCAAGCTTTGAATATCCGACCTCGGGAGCCGCGCCCGTGTAAGCCGCAGTTACCGCTCCGCTGAGCTGAACCGAAGCATAGCCGCCCTCGCCGTCGATAACAAAGCCGCAGAAAGCCTCGCCGTCAGCGCAGGCTGCAACGGTATCCGACTCACTGATTTTGACTGCGCAGCCGTTTTCAAGGTCTGCACCTGTTTTGAATGTTGCGGTGTTTGCGTTAAAACCGCCGAATGATACTGACATAATAAATCCTCCTTAAATTTTATATTCCGAGTTTTCGTTTTCATTTTCTGCCGCCGAGCAGTCAAGCTGCCTTACAACGGGCAGATTTTTCTTTGCATTTTCGAGAAACGCATCACGCATTTCTCGAAGCATTTTCATTGAAACGCCGGCGCAAATCTCTTCAAGAGCTTCGCTTTTCATTTCGGGAACAACCGAAGCTGCAGAGCGGATTATCTCCGCTTTAAGCTCGTTTCTGTATTCGTTTGCCCACTCCGCAAGCCTTGCAGTGTCGCCCTCGTGCGAAAAAGATTTTATAACGCCTGCATTTCTCTGAGCAGGCACGGCAACAAATGACCATTCGTATGCATCCGTCGCATCCGAAAGCAAATAGCTGCAAAGCTTGCCGCCGTAAACCTTGCCCTTCTGATGCTCGCAGCCCTCGGTTTTGATGTTTTTGCCGCAAATTGAGCAGCTGATAGTTTTCACACAGCAGCCGACGCTTGTTTCTTTTTTGATACCCGCATCGATTTCGGCAATAAGGTCTTTGTTTTTATCCGTTCTGACCATATATGCCTTCGCTTTGATATAAGTATAGTCCTCGCCTGCCGATGTTTTTCTTGAGGAGTCAACAACAACCTCTGCTGAATAAATTCTTGCCGTCTGGTCGGAGCTTTTCATGTTGTGGTCAAAAATTCCCGTTTTGCCCACAAAAAGCTCTGCAAGCTCATGAAGCGCGGAAACCGTGAATCTTTCGTTATCTCTGTCATTTTCATTGTCACAGAGAATAAGCGAAAATGTATAAAGCTCCTCGCGGCTGAGCTTTTTTCTTGCATATTTGCTTATAAGCTCCAGCTCTGCATCGGGCAAAGCTCTGATATCTTCTTTTTCCGTAATTACTCACCTCTCTGAATTTTTTCTGCCTGCGCTCTGTAAAGCATTGCCTTGCTCTGCTCAACCTCATCCTGAAGCGTTATATCGTCCCAGATGATTTCGGCTTTGCATGAATAGCCTCTGCTTCTCAGAAAAACAGTGCATATTTTGTTTATCACAGGCGTAAGAATGCGCCTGTAGGCTTCAAGCTCGCTTGTGAGAACATCTGCCTGCTGAGACGACATTCTCTCGGTGCTTGACCATGAAAGGCCGAGCATAAACGGCGGAAGCCCTGTTTTTGCAACGATTTGCTCAAGCATCTGGCGAACGGGCACTTCGCTGTCGAGAATCTGATTATCAGCCCCGATAACTTTAATCTGAACATCGCCGACAGCAACAAAATCCCTGATTTCGGAGCCGCTCTGCATCGCTTCGCCCCATTCTTTTGCCACCTGCAAAGCTCTGTCTTTTGCATAAGCTCTGTCAACGGCATCGTTTTTGGGGTTATATGTAACCGCAAAGCGCAGATTGCCGACTCTTTCCCAGTTTGCTCCGATGCTGTCAAAAATTTTCAGCAATACCGAACTGACAAAAGGCAAGCCTTTCAGAATTGAGCAACCCGTCAGCGCACCCGGTTCGGGATTCAACACACTCAGCAGGCACATTTCCTGCCTCGGCACCTTGCGCAGCTCCCCGCCGTCTCTGATATAAATATCAATATCAAAGCCGTTTCTGTTTCTCTTCAGCTCGATGTTTTCAAGAGCTGCATTAAAAAGAGCCCTCGGCGCACCCTCGCAATCCGTAACAATTTCGCCAAGTGCCGTGCCGCAGGTTAAAAGCTGCTCCAGATAGCTTGAAACGAACGCCGATATACCCTGCCTGTTGCCTCCGACGGGCACGTTCGCAAGAAAATCGCTCAGTTCTTTCTGTGCCGCCTTGTCGGTGCATTCCGCTCTGAAACAACCCGTCAGGCGAACTGTCTTAAAAATCGCCGCATCAATAACGGGCACTGCTTCGCGCAGCGCGTAATAGAGCCTGTTCTGAGTTCTTCCGAGCGGAACATATCCGTCAAGAATGCCGAAAGGATGTCTGTTTTTTGTCTGAACGGCAGGTGCGGCAATTCTCGACGTGTTTCTTTTTTTGAATATTCCCATTATCTCCTCCTTGCCGCAATGGCAAAAAATCCGCCGTCATCCCCGTGCGAAATAACAGTTGAAACAAAATAGCGGATATCGTCCATCGCGTGGTCATTTTCTTTTCGCACGGCATCTTTGGCGGCGTTTTCCTCCCATCTGTAAAGACCGAATTCCCTGACAGTATCTTTACATTCGGGCGAAAACAGAATTTTCTGCTCCTTAAGGCAATCCGAAACGCGCCTGATTCCGTCAATAACATCATTTTGCGCGGGAATAACCTTGAACCTGCCCTCGCGCCTGATGCATTCAATAAAGCTTGCCGCCGACGGGTCAACGATAACCGCCTCTATCCTTCTGTTTCCCGCAAGGTCACAGAGCGCCGAATAATGCTCGCTGTCCGTGCGCTGGCTGCCCTCGGTGCGCGAGTTGAAGTAATACTCCTTGATTCGGTACCACTTCCCCGAATTTTCTCCCCACAAACCGAAAGACGACGGATTGACCGTTCCGTAATCACAGGAAATATAATATTTCCCGAAGCTTTCAGGCAATGCGACAACATGCTTTTCGTGCGAAAACATAGGGTAAACGCTGCCCTGTGCCGCAACCCACCTGCCGAGAACAAACCGTTCATAGAATGCGCCCGAATAAAGTCTTTCGTATCTGCGAATGATAGACGGTGTGAGCGACGGGTTATCCTTCATTGTGAAATGAAGATAAAGACAGTTTTTTTCACCGCATTTTTTTACCCATTCCTCATGAAACCAATGCATCGGATGCTCGGGATTGCAGTTAAACCAAAGCTTTGAGCCTTCAACCGAACATCTTGCGAGCGCCTGCTCAACAAAAGAACGCGGCATCAGCGTAACCTCGTCAAGCAATACTCCCGCAAGTGTCATTCCCTGAATCAAAGCCGCAGAGCCCTCATCCTTGCCGCCGAAAAGCCAGAAGCGATTTGTTGCGCCGCCGTAAGAAATCTCAACAAGATTGCGCGACAGCTTTTCGGTGCATTCAAAACCAAGCTCTCGCAAAACGGGCAGAACAACCGTTATCACGTTTCGCCGCAGAGAAGCGATTGTTTTACCGCACAGAGCAAAAGAACAATCCGAAAAAGACGAAAATGCCCATGCAATAAAGGAAACGGACATGCAAAGAGTTTTCCCCGAGCGCACCGCGCCGTCACAGATTATTGCATCATATGAATTTAACGGGCTTTCGGGCATCCACCAGCAGAGTGCTTTCATTTGCTTTTCGGAAAACGCGGTAAAGCTTTGCTTTTTTGCTTTGGCGCTCACCCGTCAGCCTCCTCCGAAAGCATTTTCGCGCCCTCGGCAAGAGCCTGAACAAAGCTGCTTTGCGTGTTTTCCTCTGTGCCGCTGAGCTTTTCAAGGCGTTCAAGAGCCTTAAGGCGGTCAAAAAATTTGATTTCAAGCCCGCCTCCCTTAGGGCGTTTGATGTCGGAAACATTGAACAAATCAAGCTTTTCGATTTCCTCTGCGCTCATTGTTTCTTCGCACAGCATCAGCTTCATCGCATCCGCAACCGAGCCGAACGCCAGGCGCATAAGCCCCCTTTCAACGCAGGCAGCAGACCTCTTTTCTTTTTCAAGCCTTGAAATTTCCGCCCTGATTTCTTCCCTTGCGAGCAGCTTTGCCGCGCTTCTCTGCGGCATAACCGAAAAGCCCGCCCTCGCCGCACAGCCTCTTGCGTCTGCTCCTTCTGCATAATAGGCGCAGAACAGATTTACCTTTTCGCTTAGATTCTTTGCCAACAAATCTCTCCTTTCCGAAAGGATTAATCCTTTCAACCTAAGTGAGAACACCGTGTTTTCTAAACCCGAACAGGTTAAATAATTTTGGCATTTGCTCGAGTTTTATATACCGTTTTCGCTTGTTTTCTTGCGTTTTCGGGCTTGTATCGCCGTTTTTCTCCGTTTTTTTCAATTGTTTTATTTTCTTCACTTTTTTTGCGTTTTTGCTTGACTTTATGCCGTTTGAGGTGTAACATTAGGTTATCGAAAAAAATTTTGAAATGTGTGGTGAAAATTTTGGGCAGTTCCGATATCCCCAACCCCCGAAGTAGATTCTTAACTTCATATTGCCGCATTGACGGAGCTGACCAAAGTGATTTAACCGTATAAATCGCTTTCTGTTTGCGTCGCCTTTGCGGTATTGCGAAAGGCGGCGTTTTTTATGGAAAATTTTGAAATTATACTTGAACAAATCACTCAGCTGATTAAAAACGGTGAAATCTCGGCTCTGCGTGAAATGCTGACCGAGATTAACGTTGTTGATATTGCCATGCTGATTGAGGAGCTTGACTCCAAAGACAGGCTCTTTGTTTTCAGGGTTTTGCCCAAGGATATTTCGGCAGAGGTTTTTGCCTATCTTGATGTTGAAACTCAGTCCGATCTTGTTCGCAGGATTAACGACACCGAGCTTGAACGCCTTCTTGACGAAATGTTTCTTGATGACACGGTTGACTTTCTCGAGGAGATGCCCGCAAATGTTGTTACCAGAGTTCTTGCTCATTCGGACCCCGAAACAAGAAAGCTTATCAACAGATTTCTCAAATATCCCGATGACTGCGCAGGCAGTCTTATGACCATTGAGATGGTGCATCTTCGCACCAGCCTGACAGCGGCGGAGGCTATTGATAAAATAAGAAAAACAGGCGTAGACAAAGAAACAGTCTACACCTGCTATTGCATTGACCGCGAGCATCATCTTCTCGGCAGCATTCCTTTGCTTTCCCTTCTGCTTTGCGACAAGGATACGCTTGTGGGCGATATTATGGAAGACGATGCACAGCTTATTTCCGTCAACACTCTTGACGACCGCGAATATGTTGCGGATATTGTTAAAAAATATGACCTTTTGACTGTGCCTGTAGTTGATAACGAAAATCGCCTTGTCGGAATTATCACGGTTGACGACATCGTTGACGTTATCGAAGAAGAAACCACCGAAGACTTTGAAAAGATGGCGTTGCTTGCTCCGTCTGACGATGAATACCTGAAAACAGGCGTTTTCAAGCTTGCACGCAACAGAATTCTTTGGTTGCTCATACTCATGATTTCGGGCACATTCACCGGCAAAATCATTGAAGGCTACGAAACGCTTCTTTCGGGCTTTGTTGCCCTGACCGCTTCAATGCCCATGCTCATGGGAACGGGCGGAAACGCCGGCAGCCAGGTTTCAACCCTTATTATCCGCGGTCTCGCCGTTAGCGAAATTGAAATAAAGGATTATTTCAGAATTGTTCTCAAGGAACTGCGCGTTGCGGCTATCTGCGGCGGCGTTCTCGCGGCAGCAAACATTCTGCGTATGTATCTTTTCTGTGAAGGCACTCTTGAAGTTTTTCTTGTTGTTTCTCTTGCCATGTTCTGCGCAATTCTTGTTGCAAAGCTCATCGGCTGTTCTCTTCCCATTTTTGCAAAAATAATCAAGCTTGACCCCGCACTTATGGCAGGCCCCATGATAGCAACTCTGGTTGATATTGTTACACTTGTTATCTATTTCGGCCTTGCAAAATTATTTTTGATATGAATTAAGCCTCTGAAATCCCGAAAGATTTCAGAGGCTCTTTTTATGCGCTCAGTGTTTTGATGTAATCAATAAAAATCAATATATAATGATATGCAACGGGAAGCAGAATGGCGGGCACCATGTTGAGGGTTTTGAATTTCTTTTCAAGCAGAAAATTAAAGCCTATCGCCATAATTATGGCATAGCCGACCATGCAAATCTGCTCCAGCAGCTCACCCTGCAGAATTCCGCTGAGCGTGCCCGCAAGCAGGCTTATGCCGCCTTGATAAATCAACATGGGTATACAAACAAAAATAACACCGAAGCCGAGCGTTGCGCCGAAAATAATCGCATTTATGAAATCCAGCGCACTCTTGACAAAAAGCACGGAGCTGTCACCCGTCAGGCCGTCATTTATCGAGCCGATGATTGACATTGCGCCCACACAGAAAAGAATTGTGCCGTTGATAAATCCGGCGGCAAAGCCGTTTGTGCTGAAGCGATTTTCAATCTTTTTGCAAAAACCGCTGAAACGGTCATCAAGCCTTGTGATTTCTCCGATAAGCGTTCCCAAAACAAGAAAAACTATCAGCAGCAGCTCGCCGCTGCTCGAAAGCACTCCGTTTTCGGCTGTGAACATATTCGCAATAACGCCGTTAAGACCGATAATCAGCACGGCAAGACCAAGCGACTTGTTGATACCGACGGTGTAGCTCTCTTTTATACCCTTTTTGAGCAACAGACCTATAAGTCCGCCGATTATAACCGCAGCGCAGTTAACCAGTGTTCCCGTCATTTTATGCTTCTCCCATTGATTTTTCCCTTATTTTAATCTTTTGCTTTCCAAAAGTCAATACATAATAACTCTCATAATTTCAGCGGCAATCACGCAGGCAATAACACCCATTGCTGTCGGCAAAGCGGCGGCAATCAGAGTATATTTCAGACTGCCCGTTTCTTTTTTCACAGTTATCAAAGCGGTTGAACAGGGCCAATGCATCAGCGAAAACAGAATAAAACAGACAGCAGTGGTTACTGTCCAGCCGTTTTCGGCAAGAAGAATCTGAATTTCCGACGCACTTCCGAGTTCGGGCAAAGTGCCGAGAGCGGAATAAGCCATTATAATAATCGGAATAACAATTTCGTTTGCGGGGAAACCGAGAATGAATGCCATGAGAATAACTCCGTCAAGCCCCATGAGTTTGGCAAGCGGGTCAAGGAATTTCGCGCAATGCTCAAGCACCGACACCCCTGTAACCTCAACATTCGCCGCAAGCCATATTATCAGACCTGCAGGCGCGGCAACAGCGGCAGCCCTGCCAAGCACAAACAGCGTGCGGTCAAAAACGGAGCGCACAAGTGTTTTTGCTATCTGAGGTCTGCGATACGGAGGCAACTCAAGAGTAAATGACGTAGGAGTTCCCCTGAGCAGAGTTTTTGAAAGAAACATCGTTGCCGCAAACGTTGCTCCGACAGAAAGAACGATAACTGCTGTCAGTGCCGCTGCAGACAGCGCGGATGAGACGAAGCCTCCCGCCGCCCCGATGAAAAAAATCGTTATAATCAGAATCAGCGACGGGAATCTGCCGTTGCACGGTACAAGGCTGTTGGTCAGGATTGCAAGCAGCCTCTCACGCGGCGAATCGATGATTCTGCACCCGATAATCCCCGCAGCGTTACAGCCGAAGCCCATGCAAACCGTCAACGCCTGCTTGCCGCAAGCATCACACAGACGGAACGGCTTGTCGAGATTAAACGCTACCCTCGGCAAATATCCCAAATCTTCAAGGAGCGTAAAGAGCGGAAAAAATATTGCCATAGGCGGCAGCATAACAGAAATAACCCACGCAAGCACTCTGTAAACTCCGAGAATCAGTGCATCATGCAGCCATTTCGGGGAATTTGCGGCCACAAACAGCTCTGACAGCTTATCCTGAACCGTAAAGAAAAAATCAGAAAGCAACTTCGACGGATAGTTCGCGCCGTTTATGGTCAGCCAAAAAATCAAAACGAGCAGCAATATCATGGCAGGAAAACCCGTTGCTTTGCTTGTCAGCAATTTGTCGAGCCTTCTGTCTCTTTTTGCATATTCTCCGCCGTTTTTGACCGCTCCGTCACATATTTCATGCGCCGCGCCGATAAGCCCTTCGGTAATCGGGTCACATACCTTGTCGGGTGTAATGCCCGCCTTCATAAGAATCTCTTTTGCCTTTGAAACAGCCAAAAGCAAATCAGGATTTTTAAGAAATTCCGCTCCGAAACACCTCTCAATTTCTTTTTCAAGGGAGCTGTCTGCATCAAGCAGCCTGAGGCTCAGCCAACGGCTGTCTATTTTGTTTTGCAAAGCCGAAATAACAGGTTCAACCGCCGCAACAGCCTGCTCAATCGGCTCGGTATATTTCACCGAATATAATCGTTTCTCGTCACAGCCTTCAAGCACCTCAAGGAGCGGCTTAAGGCTTTTCTTTTTTCTTGCGGAAATTCCGACAACGGGCACTCCCAGCCGCTTCGATAAAAGCTCAAAATCAACAGAAATTCCCTTTCTTTTTGCTTCATCCATAAGATTGATGCACACTATGACCCGCTTTGAAATTTCCATCGTCTGCAAAACAAGATTCATTCCGCGCTCAAGACAGGTTGCATCGCAAACAACAACCACGGCATCAGGAGCACCGAAACATATAAAATTCCGCGCAACTTCTTCCTCGGCAGAATGTGCCATGAGCGAATATGTACCCGGTATATCAACCATGACATAGGATTCCGTATTGCCCTTGCAATATCCCTGCGCATTTGCAACGGTTTTTCCCGGCCAGTTACCCGTGTGCTGATTCATCCCCGTAAGCGCATTAAAAACCGTACTTTTGCCGACATTCGGGTTGCCTGCGAGGGCAACAACCAAATCATTCTCACTTTTTTTCTTTATTTCAATGCTTGAAACAATCGCATTTCTGCCCACAGAGCTTTTAGTCATGCCCACTTGCATCACCGCCGGATTCCACAAGAATATTCGCACTGTCGCGGAAGCGAATTGCAATCACAGCGCCCATAATCAGATAAGCCGACGGGTCACCCAAAGGGCTTCTGCCCACACACTCCACTGTTGCATTTTCAACAAGACCGATATCCATAAGCCTGCGGCGGATGCTGCCGCAACTGTTGTTTTCTTTGACCATCACCGTTTCACCCGGCATTATTTCACTCAGTTTTCGGATATTATCCATAATAAGCTCTCCTTCGGTAACATACAAATACACTTTTCTATCAGTATGATATTCATACACCGCGGCCGTTGTTAATTATTGCAAACTGAATTGTAAAATCTTTTATTTTTTGCAACAAATTGCATAATTTGTCTGATTTTGTATAGTTTTGAACGTCTTTGTTAATATATAATTAACAGTATTCTAATCTCAGCACAACAAATATGTTATAAAATGCTCAAGAATGTAACGCATTCATAATAAACATATTCAAGGAGTAAACACATGAAGAAAAAGAATTTCACCCGCATTCTGAGCATCGTGCTTACAGCTTCGATGATTTTCGGAATCACGTCAGGTTCGTCCGCTGCCGAAAATGCAGTTACTTACACTTCGGGTGAGTATGCTCTCACAAAGCTTTCCCACCCCGCAAAAGGCTCGGGTGAGGTTGACGGCATTGTTGACTACATCGGCAACGGTGCTGTTTCGGCATCCGATAACGGTCAGGGCGACCGCGGCCAGAACTACGCATGGGCATCCGTTCCCTACGGCGACTGTGTTTATGTTTCAACGAACTATAACTCACTCGGCCTCACTCTCGGCTTTATGGATTCTGTTCTCGGCAACGACTTTGACCCCGATGAAATGAACGCAACCCTCGATGTTATGTATAACGGCCATTTCTACACCGGCGAACCCGACGGCGCAAACACGGGAGGTCTTCTCACAAAAATCAACACAAAAACAAACGAAGTAACCGTTCTTATGGGTAAATCCGTTGACGGCAATGCGGTTCAGCTCCGTAACGCCTGCGTTTTCAAAGACAAGCTCTATTTCTGCGGCTCGGTCAACGGCCTGCCCAAGATTGTTGAGGTTGACCCCGCAACCGACAAATGCACAATCATCTATGAAGGCATCAACGCCAAGGATTATTATGCTGCATATCTTGAAGGTATCTGCACGGGCATCAGAGGCCTTTGCGCATTCGGCGATTATCTTGTTATCAGCATGGTAACTCTCGACGGTGCACAGCTTCTCATTTCCTCAAATCCCTCCGCAGGTCAGGAAGCTTTCACCGTTATCGCAAGCCAGGAAGACCTTTTTGCTTATCCTGCATATCATTTCCCCGACAGCATCTACGGCGGCTCCATCTGGGAAATTGAAGAATTCAACGGCGCCCTCTATGTTTCAATCTGTACGGGCACTCAGGATAACAAGCCCGACGAAAACACAATGCAGTCCTTCGCAATCGTCAGAGGCGATATGGGCGAAAATGCCGACGACTGGACATGGACTCCCGTTATCGGAGACAAGGCTGACGGCGCAAAATACACCTTCGGCATCGACCCCGAAAGAACAAGAGCCGGCGCAGGCGTTATGTATGTCTATGACGGCTATCTCTACATCGGAGAATACAATGACGAAGAAATCCCTCTTGAAAACATTCTCTTCAAAGCAAACTTCGATTTCATGAACGCTAACCTTGAGCAGTCCGTAAGCCTTTATCGCATGGATAAAAACGAAAACATCGAGCTTGTCATGGGCGATGCAACCGAAATGTTCCCCAAAGGCAGCCTTTCGGGTCTTGCTTCGGGCTTCGGCAGAAATGAAAACCAGTATATCTGGCGCATGGCTGAACATAACGGTAAGCTTTATGTCGGCACTTTCGACACAAGCAGCCTTCTTGAACCCATCGGTCAGTTTACAAACGGCGACCTTCTTTCAATGACCCCCGCCGAATGGGCATCACTCATCAGCTACATAAAAACCTTCATTGAAATTTCCGGCAAAAGCGGCGACGAAATTGCAACCGCCTCCGTAACACAAACAACAGATGTTGAAAACATCAGAAACATCTTTGAAAACTACAGCGTTGACGAAATTGCTCAGATGATGGCAGACAAGGTTGCAGGTAAATCTGCAAGGCAATCGGATATAGCTCTCGTTTCGCTTCTTGAAACCGTTAAAGGCTTCATGGAATGCGCAGGCTACATGAAGGATGCAACGCGCGGCTTTGACCTTTACGTTTCCGAAGACGGCGTTAACTTTGAAGCAATAACAATTGACGGCTTCGGCGACCCGTATAACCACGGTCTGAGAACCTTCTCGTCCTTGGAAGACGGCCTTATGATAGGCACCGCCAATCCCTTCTATGCGTGCCAGGTGTGGATGCTCACCGACGGCAACGAAGTTGAGGAGGACAATTCCTTCATGGGAATTATGGACAGCATTTTCGGCGACGTTATCGAATGGTTCCTCACCTTTTTTAAAGAAATCGGAATTCTGTTTGAAGAAATTTTCGGATAAAAAAATTGAACGGCTTGTCACCTCCCTCTTGAGGGAGCCTGAACAATGAAATTCTGTTTATAATCAACAGTTCAGTTTATCGGCAGTCAAAAACGGGTTCATCTCTGAGATGAACCCGTTTTACTATTTCATATAATCGGCGATTGCCTCTATTTCCTTCTGCCTTGTGTAAACTCTCGGCACTCGCTTGTTGATGCCGCAGATAAGCTCGTAGTTTATTGTTGCCGCTTTTTTTGCAAGAGCATCAACCGAAAGCGGGCTGTCAGGGTCGCTGTCAAAAACAGTCACCGAAATTCCCTCGCCGACATTTTCAACCCCCGAAACATCGAGCATGCACTGATCCATGCAGATTCTTCCGATAACGGGCACAAGCTTGTTGCCTATTCTCAGCTTCGCCTTGCCGGAAAGAATTCTCGGATAACCGTCGGCATATCCGATGGGAACAGTGGCAATCTTTATATCCTTTTCAGACTGATAGGTGCGTCCGTAGCTGACAGGCGTTCCTGCCGGAATTGTTTTGACCATTGAAACAACCGTTTTCATCTTCAAAGCAGGTTTAAGTGCTATTTTACCCTGAAGCAATGATAACGGTGTTGCGCCTCTGAGAAATGATGAGGGCATCAATCCGTAAAGAATGATACCGGGGCGAACCAAATCAAGATGCATTTCGGGGTAAAGCACAGTTGCCGCAGAGTTACAGCAATGGCGTAAAGGAAAGCTTATTCCTGCCGAAGCGAGGCGGTCAATAACCGTCATGAAAAGGTTATACTGATACTCCGTGAAATCCTTGCCTTCTTCTTCATCCGCCGAGGCAAAATGAGTGAATATACCTTCGGGATAAAGAGCAGGCAACCTGCATGCTTTCGCAATTTCTTCAACCGAATCATTGTTTTCTGCGCTGTCATGGAAAAAGAACCCGAGCCTGCTCATGCCGGTGTCAACCTTGATATGGATTTTGACGTTAACGCCGTCGCTCTGCGCCGCCTGAGAAAGCTTTTGGGCATATTCGCTGTCAAAAACCGCCTGCGATATATTATTATCTGCCAAAGTCTGAGCATATTTTGCGGGCGTATAGCCGAGAATCAGAATTGAACAGTCGCAGTTGATTGAACGCACCTGCAATGCTTCCTCCAGATTGGATACGGCAAACCAGCGGCAACCACAGGCCGAAAACTCCCTGACCGAGTTTTCAACGCCGTGGCCGTATGCATCCGCCTTAACAACAGCCATAATGCTGCTGCCTTCGGCAAGCCTGCTCTCAATCGCTTGATAATTATGTTTTAAGGCGTCAAGGTTGATTTCAACCCATGTGCGTCTGAAATATTTTTCCATTCTGCACCTCAAAGTTCATAAAAACAAAATAATCCTGATTTATATTATATATCTATTCAATTTCGGTGTCAATAATCAAAACTTTCTTGACCTTGATGTTCCTGTTGTGATACTATGAAGAAAAGCAGGAGGTGAAGCTGATGAAATGCCTGAATTGCGGAGCAAGAGTCAAAAAAAGCGAAGAGATGTGCCCCGAATGCGGTGCATACATAGGCAGAGATAAAAGCTCTGCCGTTCTGCCCGGTCAGACCAAACCAAAGAAAGAAATCAGCGTTGAATTGCTTGAAAAAGCAATTGCGGAAACTTCAGACACCGATAAACTCGAATCCGGAAGATTCAATTTCAAGGATTATCTTGTTTTTCCGTCAATCATCAGAATCGGAGGCGGAATTGTTTTTATTGTTGCCTCGGTTGCTTCGTTTGTATCACGCCATTTCCGCTACATGACATCATCCGTTTATTCGCTCATGTTCTGTATTCTCGCTTCGCTTTTCTTCGTTTTAAAGGGTATCGCCTCAATAATTCAGGAAAGAAAATGCGCGCTTGATGTCACATCGGAAAAGGTTTCGGGCACAATCCCTGCCGGCTTTTTTGACACCGAAACAATTGATATAAACATCAAAGACATCATCGCCGTAAACGAAAGGGATTTTCATTCAAGGCGGCTGAGTGCCGAAGTGCATATCGTGACAAAAGAAAAGGAATATGTTGTCAGAAGTTCATCACAAAACATGCTGCTGGATTTAAGCAAGACCATTCAGAGTTTCATTAAAAATCAATAAAAATTATTTAATTGTATATTTTACCAAAAAAGACCGTTTTTTGCGGTCTTTTTTGGTTTTATGCGCATTGACTTTAAAACATAATTTGGTTATTATAATAGAGTAAAAATATTATAATGGCGGGAGTTTTGGATATGATGAAAAATACAGACAAAACCATGGAAAAAATCGTCGCTTTGTGTAAAGGCAGAGGCTTCATTTTTGCAGGCAGCGAAATCTACGGCGGTCTTGCAAACACATGGGACTACGGCCCACTCGGCGCAAGAATGAAAAATAACGTCAAGGACACATGGCGCAAGCGTTTCATTCAGGAAAGAAAAAACAGCTATGAGGTTGACGCAGATATCCTCATGCATCCCAGAGTATGGGAAGCAAGCGGTCACGTCGGCAGCTTCTCTGACCCTCTGCTTGACTGCAAGGAATGCAAAATGCGTCACAGAGCGGATAACCTCATTGATGACTTCAACCCCGATGCTCATGCAGACGGCATGACAAAAGAGGAAATGTTTGAGTATATAAAGGCTCATTCAATCCCCTGCCCCCACTGCGGCAAGCATAATTTCACAGACATCAGAGAATTCAACCTGATGTTCCAGACCTTCAGAGGCGTTACAAACGACAGCAAGAGCGTTATCTATCTCCGCCCCGAAAATGCGCAGGGTGAATATGTTAACTATCTCAACGTTCAGAGAACAATGAGAGCAAAGCTTCCCTTCAGCATCGGTCAGATAGGCAAGGCTTTCAGAAACGAAATTACTCCCGGTAACTTCACCTTCAGAACAATCGAGTTTGAACAGATGGAGTTCCAGACCTTCTGCAAGGAAGGCACGGACAGCGAGCTTTATGACTACTTCAAGGAATACGGCATGAAGTATTATCAGGATTTGGGCATTAACCCCGAAAATCTCCGTTTCCACGACCACGAAAAGCTCGCACACTACGCAAAGGCAGCCTGCGACATCGAATTCCTCTTCCCCTTCGGTTGGGGCGAAATCAACGGCACACACAACAGAACCAACTTCGACCTCACAAGACATCAGGAATACAGCGGTCAGAAGATGGATTATCTTGACCCCGAAACAAACGAAAAATATATTCCCTTCATCATTGAATCGACCTACGGTCTTGACAGAACCGTTCTTGCGCTTCTCTGCGAAGCATATGACGAAGAGGTTATCGACGCCGAAAAGAACGACACAAGAGTTGTGCTCCACCTCAGCCCCGCAGTTGCTCCTTATAAAGCAGCAGTTCTTCCCCTTTCAA
>JAZLCS010000034.1:0-2401 GCA_045614385.1 Acutalibacteraceae bacterium
GCGATAAATTTACCGACCTTGAGCCTCGCAGGCTCTTCCCTGTCAGCGGTCTTTCGGAATACATAACCTTCCTTGACAGCGAGGGCGAGGAGAAATTTATTATCCGAAAGCTCGATAATATGGAGCCTTCGCAAAGAGAGCTTCTTATCGGCTGCCTTGAAGAATATTACAGAATTCCCAAGATAATAAGGCTTATTTCACGCAGCGAAAAGCATAAAATCTGGCTGTGGAATGTTGAAACCGACAGAGGCGAATACACCTTTGAAATCATCAACCACATTCAGTCGATGAAAATGTTCTATGACCGCAGAATACTTATCAAGGACGGCAACGATAATCGCTACGAAATCCCCGATATCTATGCTCTTGATAAGAGAAGCCAGAAGCTGATATTACCTGATATGTAATGAAAGGACGGATTTAATACATGAAACTTATTCTTGCTATAGTGAATAATGATGACAGCGCTGTTGTTTCTGCAACTCTCACAAAGGAGAATTACAGCGTAACAAAGCTTTCCACCACAGGCGGATTCCTTATGATAGGCAACACAACTCTGCTCATCGGCGCAGAGGACGATAAGGTTGTAAGAGCAAAGGAAATAATAAAAGAGTATTCCATGACAAGAAACAAGGTTGCCATGACAACTGGCTCTCTCGGCAGAGGACTTCAGAAAAACGCTCTCGAAGAGGAAGTAACCGTCGGCGGCGCAACAGTTTTTGTGCTTGACGTGGAAAGCATGGACAAATATTAATCTGAACGTGATAAATGCGCCGTGTGATGCTTTTTCGCACTCGACATATCCGCATACGACTTCGCGCGAGAAAAAGTGCCATCCGCCATCATTTCTCATCGTTCAGACCGATTAAAAACAAATGCGTAGGGCGGGGGCTTGCTCCCGCCATATTGTATATTAGGAGGGTTATAAATGAAAAAAATAATCAGTATTATTCTTGCAGTTTTATTTTTAGCTTCATTCTGCATGATTGCAAATGCTGACACGCGAGAACTTAAATTCAATTCCGACGGTGAATTTAAAATTCTTCAGATAAGTGACCCGCAGGATGACCATTATCCTGCTCATGACCTTGTGAATTTCATGAAGCTTGCCATTGACGAAACTAACCCTGACCTCATTATTTTTACCGGCGATATTGTTGAGGACAGCCGTGCGGGCGATATCGGTACCGACGATGAGCCGTTAAAAGAGGGTGTTGAGGTTGAAGGTAATTATGAGCAGACTTTTGAAAACGTAAAGATTGCATGCGAGGCGGTTTTTGGCTATGCCGAATCTAAGGGAATTCCTTTTGCCGTCTCTCAAGGAAATAACGATTATAACAGCGGAGTCAAAAACGAAGATTGGCCCAAGATTTACGGCGAATACGAAAACAGTCTGACTTTTGACGAAAGCAACGATGCCGACGGCAGAATTGACTGCAACCTTGAAATCAAATCGAGTGACGGCAAGAAAACCGCATTTAACATCTGGATGATGGATAACGGCGGAGGCAGTATCACCGAAGAGCAGCTTGCGTGGTATAAGACAGAAAGTGCGGCTCTCAAAGTTGCAAACGGCGGCAAACCCGTTCCTTCATTTGTTTTTCAGCATGTGCCCGTTGATGATATGGGCAATCTTTTTGAAGAATGCAATTTCTGGGATGAGGGAGCAAGTATCGGTGATGACGGCAAGTGCTACCGCCTCAATCAGGAAATTGCAAACGGTTATCATGCCGGTGCAATGACTCCGGGTTTATCAAGTGAGCAGTTCAAGGCATGGAAAGAGTGCGGCGATGTTCTCGGCGCATACTTTGGTCATTGGCATACAGAAGGCTATACAGGCATTTGGAACGGCATTGAGCTCGGCTTTACCTACGGATGTGAATTTGCAAAGCCCGGCCCCTACGGCATAAGAGTTTTCACTCTCTATGAAGAGGATATAAAGAATTACGACAATGAGCTTTATACCTATGAGGGCAGCGTTAAAACGGGTGATGCGAGATTCGAGCTTCAGGTTGACGAACCCTATGCAGAATACGATAGTTTTATTGAAGAATTTTTTGCGGCGGCAAAGAATGCCTTTGGCCTTGTTTACAGAGAATTTATGAGCCTTTTTGCATAAACTTTAAGGATTTTCTAAAGTGTTTAATATTTGATTAAGAACATATTAATGCTATTGATTTTTGGCTTTGGCGTGATATACTTAAGCCATAAAAACGAAAGGGGACATTGATTATGTCAGAAACTTTTTTCAAATCTATTTCAGCATTTATTCTTGCAATCGTAGTTTTTATTAACGGAGTCGGCAATTTCATCGGCGTCGGCGATATTATTCCCACTCAGCCTGCCGAAGAAACAACAACCGTTACCGAAAAAACAGATTTTGATGAAGCGGCAGCTGCCG
>JAZLCS010000035.1:0-8564 GCA_045614385.1 Acutalibacteraceae bacterium
AAACACTTTTTCAGAAAATCAATTGAAAGAGTCATTGTTGTCGGGCAGAACGAGGTTATTCCGTTTTGTGCCAACCATTTGCTCATTTTCAAAACGGAGTCGGGATTTCCGTCGGTTGCATCCGCCATGTTGCAGCCGTGAATATGAATGTCAATAAATCCGGGCAGAACAACGCAGCCCGAAAAATCAAGACCTTCTTTTTCTGTTTTTTCAACATTTGCGATAATTTCGCCGTTTATTTCAATGTCTTTTTTTTGGGGAGTGAAATCCGCTCCGTAAACAGTTGCGTTTTTAATAATCATGCAAATCACCTCGCAAACTAATATTAACATATTAATAACGATGTGTCAAAACAAAAAGACGGCTTGAAGAACAAGCCGTCTTTGTCTGTTATTCAACGTATCAGAATCAGATTCTTTCCTCGATATAAGCAACAAGGTCACCGACTGTCTTGATTTTATCAAGAGCTTCATCGGAAAGCTCGATATCGAATTCATCTTCGATTGACATGGCAAGGTCAACAAGGTCAAGGCTGTCTGCACCGAGATCACCTGTGATTGATGAGTTCTCTGAAACGATGCTCTGGTCAACTTCAAGCTGTTCGCTGATGATTTTTTTGATTTTTTCGAATACCATTTTCTATTCTCCTTTAAAAGTGTTTGTTTCCCCCCGGAAACATTACTATTACTATATTATTGATTACCGCCTGTTTTGTCAATAGCAAATTTCAAAAAAAGCGAATATTCGGGCTTTGCTTACCAACAATATATAAAAACGTATTGGAAAGGTGATTATGGAAATTTTTGTTGACTTGCTGAAAGCTTTTGCGGTTGGCGGTTTAATCTGCCTGATTGGTCAGATATTGATTGACACAACAAAGCTTACTCCGGGGCGTATTCTTGTTGCGTTTGTTGTGGCAGGAGTTGCCTTGACTGCATTGGGTCTTTATGACCCGCTTGTCAAATGGGCAGGAGCAGGTGCCACGGTTCCGCTGACGGGATTCGGCTATGCTCTGGCAAAAGGCACGGAGCAAACGATAGCGGAGCAGGGGGTAAGAGGAATAATCACCGGCGCATTCACAGCTTCGTCTGCCGGAGTGACAGCGGCTATTCTGTGCGGTCTTATTGCCTCTTTTGTATCCAAGCCGAAAGAAAAATAAACAACGGTTGGATGCTTATGTATCAATGATATGAATTTCAAGGTTTTTTGTCAATGTAAATATCAAGAAATTAAGAAAATCTTAGAAAAAACCCCGCCAAAAGCTTGGCGGGGAAATGGATGCGTTTTTAATTATGCTTCACAGCAGGAGCAGGAAACGTAGTTTTCTTCGCAGTCAGCAACCTGATTTTTCTTGTCGAGATACTTCTTAACTGCAAAATAAATGCCTGCGGCAACTCCTGCAACAGCGGCGATGATGCCGACTATTTTGAGAACCTTCTTGATGCAATCCATAATGATTACCTCCCAAAGTTAAATTACAAGAAAATTATATCTTAAATGTCTTGGCTTGTCAATAGTTTTATAGGCTGTAAAACTAAACTTAATAACCGTGGTTATAAAAATTACAACCACGGTCAATTAAGCAATGTTTTAAATTGTGAACAGCTTATTTAACAAGCTGAGCGAGGGCTGACTTCTTGTGAGCAGCGTTGTTCTTGTGGATAAGACCCTTAGCCGCAGCCTGGTCAACCTTCTTGATAGCTTCTCTTACGAGAGCGTTTGCTTCGGGAGCATTTGCTTCAACAGCTGCATGAGCCTTTTTGATAGCAGTCTTGAGAGCTGTGTTGCGTGACTTGTTTCTTGCAGCTCTGGTCTTGTTGACGATAACTCTCTTCTTAGCTGACTTAATATTGGGCATAACGACACCTCCTTCTTCATACAGGTGATTATGATATCACATTTTTTCATTAATTGCAAGAAGTTTTTGAAAAATGTTTAAAAGTTTTGCAATTAATAATACTAAATATTGAGAAAAAAATCAAGAGGAAAATTTAAATATGAATTTCAGAACAGATTTAGCGGTTGAAAGATGCGAATTTTTAGGCAAAAAAGCACTTAACGGAGTTGAAATCGACAGCTTCAAAGCTCCGAAGGCTAAGGTAACAAGAATTGATGTTTTGAATTCCGAGGGCGAGGAGGCAATCGGCAAGCCTGTCGGAAGATACGTAACAGTGGAAGTAACTCCCTTTGCAAAGCATGCACAGTTTATAGATGACAGCCTGAATGCGGTTTCTGAGGAAATACGCAGGATTATTCCTCCTCAGGGCAGTGTGCTTGTGGCGGGGCTTGGCAACATGCGTATAACCCCCGATGCCCTTGGACCGAAATGCGCTTCGATGATTTTTTCGACAAGGCACATAACCGGTGAATTGCTGAAGGCGACGGGACTTGACGGCCTTCGCAGTGTGAGCTCATTTTCCACGGGGGTTATGGGTGAAACGGGTGCTGAGGCGGGTGAAATGATAAAAGGTGTTGTTCAGACTATAAAACCTGATTTCGTTATAACAGTTGATGCACTTGCGGCAAGAAATGCAGGAAGGCTCGGCACAACCATTCAGATGTGCAACACCGGCATTGTTCCCGGTTCCGGAGTCGGCAACGCAAGGCAGGAAATCAGTGAAAAAACAATCGGTGTGCCTGTTGTTTCCATTGGTGTTCCGACGGTGGTTGATGCTGCAACGCTGATTATGGATTGTGTCGGTTCATATGATGATGAAGAAGCGATTGTTGAACAGGCAGGCAGCATGATGGTTACGCCCAGAGAGGTTGATTTGATGATTGAGAGGGCGGCGAAGCTGACTTCCCTTGCGATTAATTGCGCTCTCCAGCCTCATATCAGCCCTGAAGATATGCTCATATTAACGGCATAATTCTCGGATTTGCTTTCGGAGCTTGATTTTTAATAAAAATAAATATAAGAGCCGTCTTGCAAGCTGCGAGGCGGCTTAAAATAATGTTAAATAAGGATATTTGTTCAGGTTAAAACATGCTTTTTGTCTGAATTTTTATGATATTTTTGCTTTTAATTAGGCATATACCGATTTTTGTTAGTTGTGTGATTAGATGGCTTGATGATAAAATAATCAAAATTCATCGAATTTGTTCGCTTTTGCGAAGCGTTTGTACAGTGAAAAAACAAAGGAGATTAATGGCATGAAAATAACTGAAACACCGACTGTCAGGGATTTGTTGGATATCGGTGCTGAAAAATACAAAAATTTAACGTTTCTTAAATATGTTTGTAACGGAGAGATTGTAGAAAAAAGCTATCTTCAGCTTCAAAGTGACAGCAAAGCTGTGTGCCGCATGCTGAGAGACACTTCTGAAAGAAAAATAAACGTTGCCGTAGTCGGAAAGACCTCTTATGAATATCTGGTGTTTTGCACCGGTGTTCTTATCAGCGGTAATGTTTTCGTTCCGTTTTCTCCGGATATTTCGGAGGATGAGGCGGCGGCTCTTTTTGAAAGAGCAGATATTGAGATGCTTTTGTATGAGGATGATTTTTCTCAAAGAGCTCAAGCATTAAAAAAGTGTTGCCCCAATCTTAAAAGTATTGTTAATTTCAGTCAGGCGCAGGAAATATATCAGAAATATTCCGATAATTCCGAATATGCTTCGCTGTCTGATTTTAAAGCGGATAAGGACGAATGTGCCATTATTATTTACACCTCAGGCACAACAGGCGTTAAAAAGGGTGTTATGCTTTCAACCGAAGCTTTGGTCGGCAACATAATGTATCGTGATTATTGCACCGATATTTTTAATGAGAGAGATGTTGCTCTTTCGGTGCTTCCGATGTATCACAGCTATTGTTTTTCGGGTGACTATCTGAAAAACCTTAAAGACGGTTTACAGGTTTGTCTTAACGGAGATATTAAGGATATCACCGCGAATTTGAAGATTTTTGAGCCTAAAGTAATAAGAGTTGTTCCGATGATAGCGCAGTCTTTGCTTCAAAGAATCAAAATGCTTCAAAGAAGGAACCCTTCGTTAACTCCGAGGATGGCTGCTGAAGAAATTTACGGAAAAAACATAAAGTGGCTTATATCGGGCGGAGCTTATCTGAATCCCGAATTAATAAAGGAATACGATGAACTCGGCATTTATCTCCGCCAGGGCTACGGAATGACTGAAGCGGGGTGCAGAATATCTGTTCCCGATGAAAATGTTTCGCAGGAGTCTGTAGGCAGAGTAATTGATATTTGTGAGGTCAGAATTCAAAACGGCGAGATTCAGGTAAAAACACCAACAGCGATGATGGGCTATTATAAAATGCCGGAGGAAACCGAAAAAATGTTTACCGATGACGGCTGGTTGAAAACAGGTGACATAGGTTATGTTACCGAGGACAGGCAGCTATTTATAACGGGTCGTGTTAAAAATCTTGTTATTCTTTCAAGCGGAGAAAATGTTTCGCCCGAAGCAATCGAAAAGAAATTCGGCGGAATAGAGCTTGTTGAAGAAGTTCTTGTTTATGGCGAGAATGACCGCCTGGTTGCAGAGTTTTATCCGGATTTTGAATATGCAAAAACAAATGAGATAACTGATATTGAAGCGGCAATTGAAGATATTGTTGACTCGATGAATAAGAGCGCAAAGGCGTCTCATGTGATTTCAAAAGTTAAATTGAGAGATATACCTTTCGAAAAAACCGGTCCCGGCAAAATCAAAAGATATGAAACAAAAATTTGAATGTTGGGGAACTGATATGAAGAAAAAAGCAAACGAAACTTACAAGCTTATCCCGCCGCAGGAAATGATTCAGTTCATGCTTAAATACAGTTTTTTTCATAAGCAGGTAACGCAGATTCCCGAGTCAATTATCGTCACAAAAGAAATTGATTTTGACATTATGGAGAAAGCTGTTAATATTGAGATTGAAAGAAACGACTGCCTGCGTCTTCGATTTTTTAAAGAAAAGGGCCAAATAAAGCAGTATTTCATCGATAAATACACAGTTGAAAATATTCCTGTCATAGATTTCGGTTCGGAGCAGGAAAGGCAGAAAGTTCTGACTGCAGATGCCCGAAAGCCTATTAAAATGCTGAAAGGAGAAACTTTCAGAATTAAGTTTTTTAGAACTCATGACAAACGCTGCGGCATCTATATCAATGTTCATCATCTTGTCATGGACAATGCTGCTGTATTCACTTTCTTTGCGGATTTGTTTGCGGTATATGACCACCTGAAGGATGGCACGGCTATGCCTAAGCCTTTAGGCAGCTATGAAGCTATTATAAAGAAAGAGCTTGAATATGCAGCTGACCCTGAAAATTTCAAGCGGGAAGAGCAAGCTTACAGGGAATTTATCGAAAAAGACGGCGAGCCGCTTTATCTCGGCGTTGAAGGACCGAAATTTCTTGAGGCTGAACGCAAAAAGAAAAAGAATCCGAATATAAAGGCGCCCTCGCTGTTTGACCCGATTCATGATAAAGCGGAGCTCACGAAATGCACAATTCCCTATGAGGACAGTCAAAAGATTTTCAGCTTCATGAAAGAAAACGGTGTCAGCGGTGAATGCCTTGTTCAGCTTGCAATGAGGCTTCATGTTTCCAAAATCAATAACAGGCATAATGACACCTATTTTATTGTCCTTTGCCCGAGAAGACATAATCTTACCGAAAAGCGTGCGGGCGGCACTCTTGCTGCGCCGCTTCCTTGGCGAATTGTTCTGCCCGAAGAAACAACATTCAGAGAAGCGTTGGCAAAAATGGCAGAGCTCCAGTTCTGGGCGTTCAGACACATGGATTATCCGTATTTGGAATACCGTGCGCTTCAGCAGAAGATGTTCAACTATTCTGCGGCGGCAGGAGCATCAACAATGATGTTTTCGTGGTTTCCGCTTGAGGCATCCACAATGAACAACTGGGAATATGAGTTTGAGGGCTACTCTCTCGGCAGATACATAATGGTGCTTTATACATTTGCGATGAAAGATACGCACAGCGGCTGCCTTAAGCTGTCCTGTATGCACCGCACAAAGTTTGTCAGCGTTGAAGATATTGAGGCTTTTCATAAAGGAACTGCAGAGGCGCTTAAACTCGGCGTTGAAAATCCCGACATGACGTTGGGTGAAATAATGGACAGAATTTAATCTCTCGGAAAGGATGAATATGATGCTTGAAAAGATAAAAGATATAATTTGCAACTGTGTTGCAATCGAACCCGAAGAAATCACATGCGAATCAAAGCTTTCGGGTGATCTCGGGCTCAGCTCGCTTGACCTTGTTATGGTTTCTGTAGAAGTCGAAAAAGAGTTCGGAGTCAAGATTTACAACGATGTTTATATATCGGCAAAAACTGTCGGCGGTCTTATAGACTATATTTCAAAAGAGCAGAATTGATTTTTTAATATGTTATTCGAAATCCGTGTTTTGGTTAACCAAAGCACGGATTTTTTGCTTTTTACTATATTTTGTGTTCCGAAAATTCTGCTACACAAGACAATTTTTGAAAATCCCGAAAAGAAATCAAAAAATGTTGAAAAAAAACGAAAATTTTGAAAAAAAACTCTTGTAATTATGATTGAATGAGGATATAATAAGGGTACCAATGGGAAGCAAAGGGTAAAAAAGGAGTAAAAATCCATAAAGAAGGGAGGAAAACATCCGTGTCTGAGCTCAAAGGAACAGAATTAAGAAAATTTGACCAAGTTAACAGGATGTCGATTCCTCCTAAATTCAGAGGGGAACTCGGCGAAACGGTTGTTATCATGAAATCGATTCACAAAGAGCCCTGCCTTATGCTCTTTTCGGAAAACGCATGGGATGCTTTCAGAAAGAAAGCCATCGCTAAATACGAGGGTGCAATGCAGGCAACTGCTGAAAGAAAGCTCGCGGGCCGCAGCGATGTTCTCGCTGTTGACAAATCGGGAAGAATTTCCATAAAAGACAGCTTCAAGGCTTATGCGGGGCTTGATGATGAGGTTTTTGCCGTCGGTATTGCGGACAGAGTTGAGCTCTGGAATCCCGTTAAATGGGAAGAATGGTACGGCACTGACGATAATGAGGCTGAAGACGAAGATGATTTCTTCGCTCCCGTAGGCTACAGCGACCACAGAGGAGACGGCAATGAATAAAACCGATTCTTCTTTTCATCATATTCCCGTGCTTTTTAATGAAAGCATCGAATCACTTAACATAAAGCCCGACGGAATTTACGTTGACTGCACATCGGGCGGCGGCGGCCATTCAAGTGCGATTGCCGAGCGCCTCAAGGGCGGCAGATTGATTTCCATTGATCGTGACCCTCAGGCGATTGAAACGCTCAAAAAAAGGCTTGAGCCTTACGGCTGCGTAACTATTGTTCACGATAATTTCTTTAACATTAAACATATATTGGATTTTCTCGGCATAAACGGGGTGGACGGAGTGCTTGCCGATCTCGGCGTCAGCTCGCATCAGCTCGATGAGCCTTCAAGAGGTTTTTCGTTTCATCATGATGCGCCGCTTGATATGCGTATGAGCCTTGACGGCATGACCGCTGCGCAGGCGGTAAACACTCTTTCTCAGGATGAACTGAAAAAAATAATATTCGAATACGGCGAAGAAAAATTTGCTCCGTCAATTTCAAGGGCTATAGTTAAATCGCGAGAGATAAAGCCCATCGAAACAACATTGGAGCTTGCGGAAATAATCAAATCCGCAGTGCCGGCGGCTGCCAGAAGAGACGGTCATCCGGCAAGAAGAACGTTCCAGGCAATCAGAATTTATATAAACGGTGAGCTGGACGGCTTGGGGAGTGCGGTTGCGGATATGTTTGACTGCCTCAAAATCGGCGGCAGGGTAAGCGTGATAACCTTCCATTCCCTTGAAGACAGAACCGTTAAGCAGGAGTTCGCAGAGCTTTCAAAAGGCTGCACCTGCCCGAAAAATTTTCCTGTCTGTGTTTGCGGAAACACTCCGCGTGCAAAGGTGCTCAAAGCGGTTGCGCCGAGCACAGCGGAAATTTCCGATAACAATAGAAGCCGCAGTGCGAGACTTCGTACGGCGGAAAAACTGAAATGATGACCATGACATTGTTGCTCAAGCTTTGAAAGGAGGAAAGAGGAGATGGCTGATTATAACCGCAGCGAAGCGTATGATCTGTCGCTGTATAATATGCCGGCATTAAAGCCGACATCTGCGCCGCAAAGAGAAACCGTCAGACCGGTGCAAAAGCCCAAGACGGCAGCGCAGATTCGCAAAACATCCATCGCCTCTGCACTTCGCGCCGTTAAACTGTTTTTTGTTTCGGCGGTTTTGCTGGTTCTTTTCGGTTCGGTGCTTCTTTCGAAAATAAGTCTTGTTCGCCTTGAACAGGAGGCTATCGAATTTGAGCAAAAAATCAGCGAAGCGCAAAGCGAAAACACACGCCTTGTAATGCAGCTCAATTCAGCCGTTTCTCTTGATAAGGTTGATGCTTATGCGGTTTCGGTTTTGGGCATGAACAAACTTGAGAGATACCAGATTCATTATTTCGAAAACAGGGATGGCGACGAAATAGTGATGGCGGGCGGAAAAGCAGTTGCTCCCGAGGAAAAAGCAGCCGACTAAAATGAAACGGCGGCTTTTGCCCTATTTCAT
>JAZLCS010000036.1:0-19268 GCA_045614385.1 Acutalibacteraceae bacterium
TAAGATGTCGGCCTGTCTTTCACAACTTTATCATGAAAATTTACGTGGCGTAAAAGCCGGATATGCTAAATTTGAAACATTCCCCATTTGGAATCTTCCATTAAAGCACCCCGTTAACCTTGCCTATGAGGCGGCAACGGCAGACCTTAACGATGTTAACATGATTGACCCCTATCACCTTGAAGCCTACGGCGAAACCACGGTTAACTACAACCGTGATGTTGAGGTTTTCCCCGTGCTCAATGCGATTTTTGAAAAGATTGAGGGCGTCAGCCCCTATAAGTCACCCACGGATATGGGCGTTAACATGGCAGGCTACGCAATCTGCGACGATAAGGCGGTTATTGAAGCTTCAAGGCAGGAGATAGTGCGCCGTTACTTTGCAGCGATGTGCGATTTGCGCATGGGCAGAGGCAAGCAGGAGGCTGTTGACAAAATTGTGAGCCTTATGAATCAGGCAGGCGTTGAGGTTGAGGACCGCAAGGTTATCAGAGCCGCTATCGATAAGAGTGAGGAAACTGAGGGTCAGCCTGCGGTGGCAATCGAGCTGCCCGACGGCAGAATCGTGACGGGCAAAACATCAAATCTGCTGGGCGCATCCAGCGCAGCCCTGCTTAACGCCGCAAAGGCAATTGCAGGCCTCCCTGAGGATTTGCTGATGATAGCACCCTCAATAATCGAGCCTATTCAGGAGCTTAAAACAGGTATTCTCAAGGGACATAACCCGCGACTTCATTCCGATGAAACACTGATTGCTCTTTCGATGAGTGCAAACACAAATCCTGTTGCCAAAAAAGCACTTGATGCAATAGAAGGGCTTAAGGATTGTGAAGCCCACTCAACGGTTATTCTTTCGCAGGTTGATATGGATGTTTACAGAAAGCTCGGTATCAACATCACTTGCGAACCGAGATATCAGACAAAAAAGCTTTACCACAAATAACAGTATGCCGGGGTCGATGTGCAGACATCGACCTCTTTTTTGTTTTATATCAACGTTACATTTGTCACATTGATATTTATATATCTGTATGATAATATGAACATATAATTATCCTGAAAGGGGATGCTTATGGGTAAAAAAATAATTGTTGCAGGTCTCGGCCACGGCGGAATTGCCGCGGCAGCTCTTATTGCGAAAGCCGGTTTTGATGTTACCGTCTATGAAAAAAAGTCCGAGGGCACTCTCGGTTATGATTGGACCGATATTTTTGCTCCGTCCGCACTTAAAATTGCGGGCATGGAAATGCCTGCCGAAGATAAGTTTGAATATAAAGAGGATATGACCTTTTTTAATCCTTCTTTCACTGTTCCTCTGCGTCAGCATGTTCCGCAAGACCAGCTTGAAATTAAGATGGAACGCAGGGATATCTATGAGCATTTTATAAACAATGCGCTTAAATACGGCGTTAAAATCGTTTATGACTGTGAGGTCAAAGGACCGATAATTCTCGGAAACAGAGTTGTCGGAATAAACACCGAAAAAGGTGATGTTTACGGCGACTTGATTATTGATGCATGCGGCATGAATTCACCTGTTCGCCGCAATCTTCCCGATTCTTTCGGTGTTGAAAAAGAAGTTGCAAGAGATGAGAAAATCTCAATTTTCAGAGCGTTTTATAATAAGGCAAGCGATGTTGCCGTTGAAGCAAAGTTTAAGGTTATGCTCTTTGCCGGCGGAGTCAAAGGCATAAGCTGGGTTGCATCTGAAGAAAATTACACAGATCTTCTTCTTGGCAGATTTGAAGATTTTGACGCAGAAGAGGTTGAACGTTTTTCGGCTTATCTTCGCGAAACGAATCCGAGGCTTGGAACGGAAATTGTCAGGGGCGGTCAGTTTGTTGAAATCCCTGTTCGCCAGCCGTTGTCAATTATGGTTGCCGACGGATATGCAGCAATAGGTGACAGCGCGTTCATGACAGTTCCTCTCATAGGTTCGGGTATTGCCAACAGCCTTAAAGCGGCAAAAATACTTGCCGATGCCGTAGTCGCTGATAAAGCTCAGTCGTTTAATGCGGAATCGCTTTGGAAGTATCAGGCGGGATATTATAAAGAACTCGGTGCCGGTCTTGCACCTCTTGCGTGCGGCAAGCTTCTTTTAATCAGCCTCACTCCCGAAGAGGTTGACTATGTTTTTGAAAAGGGAATAATGACTTCGGATATGATGACAATCGGTGCGGATTTTACGGGCCTTGCAAGCATGAACTTTGACCCTAAGGCACTGATTAATCAGGCAAAGCAAGTTTGCAGTGACCCGGAACTTCTTAAAAAGATTATTGCCTGCGGCGTGAAAATGGGTAAGGCAGTTGCGGCTTGTGCAATGATGCCCAAGAAATGGAACGAGAAACGCGTTAAGTCATGGGCAAAGGTTTATGAGTTTGTGTTTAAATAATTAAATTGTAAATATCCCTCGGAAAAAGAGTTCACTCTTTTTCCGAGGGATATTTTTTTAGATTATTCTGAATGTTTTAACTTCAAAAGGCTTGATGTTAAATTCAAAGCTGTTGCCTGCCTGCGCAATTTCGGCAATATCTTCTTCAATCATGTTGGTTTCGATTATCTTATCAAAGCTGAATGCCCAGTTGAGAGTTACGGAGCCTCTCTTTTGTTCTTCTTCAACAACACGAATTATGTATCCTCTGCCGTCCTGAGCCTTTTTGATTGCATCAATCGAAACATTCTTTTCGCTCAGAGAAACGAAAGTACCGTCGGTAATTTTACCCTCGGTTGTTTCTGTATTAAGAACCGCAACGGGAGGAACATTGAATGCGATTGCTTGCTGCACCGTATTATTTCGCCAGTCCTCTGCGTGAGGATGGAAGGCATATTTGAAGGTGTTGATTCCGTGGTCACCTGTTCTGTCAGGGCAGGTGGGTGCACGCATGAGAGTTATTCTCATGTGGCTGTTGTGGATGTCATAGCCGTATTTGCAGTCGTTTATAATGCTGCAGCCGTAGCCGCCCTCGGAAAGGTCTGCCCATTTGTGCGCCGCAACCTCAAAACGGGTCAGGTCATAGGCGGTGTTCCAATGTGTCGGCCTCTTTGCCGCGCCGTGGGCTATGTCATATGTTGCGTCGGTGTCAATAACCGCAACGTCAAAGCCTGCTTTGAGCACCTTGTCGCTTTCATGCCAGTCAACCGTTGTATCAAAAACAACGGATTCGCCGTTCTGATAAAGCGTGATGTTCTGTATGATTGTTGATTTATTGAAGCTGTATTTTGCTCTGATAATGCCTCTTACGGGGTTGCATTCAACCACTTCAAGGCTGTCAGCTTTAAGTTCCCACATCTTTTTCTGATAATTGAGTTCAAGATTCCATGCGGTTTCATGAATGCACTTATCAAGCGAGATGGTGAGAATGTTTCCTCTGCCGTCAAGACTTTCGCGTTCGTTGAGTTTATCGTAAATGCTTGTGATGAATCCGTTTTCATCAAGCTCAACCCTGAGAATTGCATTTTCGAGAAGATTCGCTTCCGCTTCAACGGAAGCATAAATGCATTCGCCTTCGATGAGCTTAAATGTCTTGCAGCTCATGGGTGCAAGCTCATCGGGAAGAAAGATGAATTTGCCGCCGGTATAGGCGCATGGGAGAGAAAGACCGTCTGCCGTGGCAACGTACATTCCGTCGGGAACGCCTTCAATCTCAATGGGTTCATAGCTGTATGCGCTTGTAAGATTCCATACGGTTATGCTGTTTTTATCAGCGGCAACAGCACCGGAAAGGGCTTCCAAGGCACCGTTATAAATATCTTCACCGATTTTGTTCATAACGGCATAATCCCTGCGGCAGTCTTCAAAGACTTCGTGAATTGATGAACCCGGCAGAATGTCGTGGAACTGGTTGGTCATCAGAATTCGCCAGCCCTTTTCGATTTCTTCCTTAGGATATTCTCTGCCGAGAAGTTTCTCGGCGAAAACGCTGAGCATTTCAGCTCTTGTGAAAAGAAATTCGCCTTTACGGTTATTTTTCTTAACAAAAGCCTGGCTTGTAAAAGTGCCTCTGTGGTTTTCGTAATACATTTCACCGTTCCATACGGGTAATTCGTTTTCGTGACCCTTGTATGTTTCAAAGAAATCATCAACATGACCGATTTCGGTTTTCGGCAGACCGGGGAAGCTCTGAAGTCTGCGACCTCTTTCAAGCATGTTTCTGGTCGGTCCGCCGCCGCCGTCGCCGTAGCCGTACATGCTCATGGCGGTGTTCAAATCGCTTTTGTTATTGCATTCTTTATCGGCGGTTGTGATTTCTTCAACATTATAGTGGCAGTTGTAAGATGGGCGCATAAGGTGGGCATAAACTCTGTCGCCGTTATTGCCTTGCCACATGAACATGTTATAAGGAAACTTTGTTGTGTCATTGTATGAAAGCTTTGATGTTATGAAGTTCTGCATGCCGCAGCCCTTGATAATCTGAGGAAGTGCCCATGTGAATCCGAAACAGTCGGGCAGCCAATATGTCTTGGAAACCTTGCCGAATTCTTTTTTGAAAAATTCCGTTCCGTAAAGCACTTGGCGAATAAGGGCTTCACCCGAAGCGATGTTCGTGTCAGCCTCAACCCAAACATTGCCGCAGATATCCCATTGACCCGCAGCCACCTTTTCTTTAATTTTTTCATAGATTTCGGGGTAGTGATCCTTCATCATCTGATAAAGAACTGCCTGACTTTGCCCAAAAGTCATTTCGGGATAATCGTCCATCAAAGAGGTAACATTTGTAAAAGTTCTTGCGCTCTTTCTGATGCTTTCCTGGATTCTCCAAAGCCATGCAACGTCAATATGGCTGTGACCCGTGAGAATAACCCGGCTTTGTGCCGACCACTCAATTGCGGCAATTCTTGAAAGATAAAGCTTTCTTGCCTGCGCTATGGATTCTCTGACTGTTTTTTCGTCAAAGTCGTAGTCAACCATGTGCATGCTGTCATCAACTGCGGCATAAACCTTGCTGTGAATATGCTCGTCTTTTATGTAATTGAGTGCATCAAATGCAACCTCAAGGTCAATATAATAGCCCTCGCATTCTTTATCAACAACGAAAATGCAGGTTTCGCCGAAACGGCATTCGGCAGCCTTTGCGCCGTCCATTGCCGCGTCGCAGAA
This sequence comes from Acutalibacteraceae bacterium, assembly GCA_045614385.1. GTDB lineage: Bacteria > Bacillota > Clostridia > Oscillospirales > Acutalibacteraceae > CAG-177. The sequence goes on from JAZLCS010000036.1 coordinate 5,099, forward strand.
GCACATGGAGTCAACCGTTGCTTCAATTTCAAAGGTGAGCACCTCGCCGGCCTTGTGAACGCCGAGAGCAACCTCTGTTCTGTCGGGGAGACTTTCTCTGAAAGTGCAGCCCGAAACATATCTGCCGTTGCATTTGACAAGAGCTTCTCCGCCTACGGCGAACTTCGCGCGCAGTTCAAGCCCGTCCATTTCTTCGGGAACGGTTACGCTTGCCTTGAAGAAATGAGCCGAGTCATATCCCGCATACCATATATCGCCGGTTTTTATTTCATCCTTGAAATTTTCCATTTCATATCTGTCACCAAAGAACATTCCGCGGGTGTATTCCCAAACAGGGATTTCTTTTTTGTAAAGGATGCAGTATTGCTTTAATTGCTTATACATATCGTCTTTAAGTATGTGCGGTTTTATAGTATGCATAATCAACGCTCCTTCCTTTTGTTAATTTAAATTCATAATATCAAATGGAATTTTAAAAATCAATAAAAAAACCGCCGAAAATATCAGCGGTTTTTTGGTGTATTTTTACAAGATTATTCTGTGGGAAGACCTTCCTTGTCATACATGCAAACGGTTTCAAGCATGATTTCAATGCCTGCAGCGATTGCTTTTTCGTCAAGGTTGTCTGCGTTGTCAAGCCTTGTGTGATAATATCTCGGGGGAGTGGGGTCCATTGCGGCAAAGCCTGTTGCGGGGATACCCTTCTGTGTGAATGCGGCCGCATCGCATGCGCCGAGATAAATCGATTCAAACTTAAGTTCATATCCGCAGTTCTGACCGGCATTCTTAACAAGGTGTTTCGCACCCCAGTGATGCTTAACCGTGCCGCTGAGGTCTCTGTCATAAACTGCGATTGTGTCAAGGTCGCGGAATGTATCAAGACCGATAACGCAGGTCTCAATTTCTTTGAGCTCGGATTCATGGGCTTTTACATATGCTTTTGCGCCTCTGAGACCCGATTCTTCGGAGCCGGAGCAGATAACAACTAGCTCGGTGTTTTCAAGTCTTGTGTCCGTGTCTTCCATTGCCTTTGCAACAGCCATGCCGACATAGCAGCCGGTGAGGTTGTCGTTTGCGCCGGGAACGCTTTTGAACGGATTCTGGAAAAGAAGGAATGCAAGCTGGAAGGGAATGAAAACACAGCCCACAACGAAGCCGAGAATCATCAGCCAGCGGGGCTCGGCAGCTTCAAGAGCGCCGTTTGTGCCTGCACAGATGATGCCGATAATGCCGACGATGAGGTCAGCGACCAAACCGACAACTGCAGGAATGAGCACAAGCTTCATGCCGACACCGCCAAGCCAATAGTTGAGAGTCCATTCAAACTGGCTGTCTGCGTGACCGACGAGGATTATTCTTTTCTTGATTTCGCCCTCGGGAGCTCTTTTTGCAATAACGTTATGGCTGGGAAGAGCAGGGAAAAGAGGGTCGATAAACTGCTTATACATAAGGAATTCAAGTAAAAGGGGAATGGTTCCGAGAACAACAAGGATAACCGAAAGAATAGGAGTTATAAAAGCGTATGTAAAAACACTTGCAATGGCGCAGGCAACGGTGAAAGGAATAAAACCCATAAATGCCTGGCGGTGAACCTTGAATTCTTCAATTTCAACCTTTTCGCAGGAGTTTTTAAGGTCTTTTGCCATCAGCTCCTGAGCTTTGAGCTCTTCGGGGGAGCCGGGTTTGCGGGGGCCAATCTCATTACAGATTCTTGTGATGTTTTTAACAGCATAGCGAGAGAGCTTTTTGGCGTCAAAGGCGGCGCTGTATTCGGATGCGATTTTCATTTATATTCCTCCGATTCATTAACTTTTCTTTAACATGATATCACGCAAAAATCAAAAAATCAATACGGATGAGACAGTTTTTTTGAATTTGTTACAAAAAAAGAACCCGATGAAATCGGATTCTTAATTATCGTCTGTCAGGCAGTAAACGCCCGATTGTAAAACGGCATACTCAACGCTTTTGACTCTGAAATATTTAAGAACAGGCTCATGAAAAACAAAATAGTCGGTTACATTATAGTTGTCAAAGCCTATTGTTTTGATTTTATATGAATAAGCGTTGCATATAAACAACTTGTTGTCATAAACGGAAATATCAATCGGATGGCAGAATGCTTTTTCTTTCGGGCTGCCGATGCGGAACTCGATTCTGTTGTGTTTTGCCGAATAGTTGATTATTGCGTTTGAATCGGGAACGGCAAACCAAAGGTCTGTTCCGTTTGACGCGGGTGAGCATGCGGGGTTTTCAAGATAATCAACTGTTGTTTCCGAAACAATTTCGCCTGTGCCGCCGAGAATAATAAGCCTTCCGTCGGGGTATGAAACTGCCATTGTGTTGCTTGTCAGATTAACAACCGTGCAGGTCACAAAATCTCCGAGATCCCTTGCGATGACAGCTCCGTTTTCGCCGAATTTTGTGTTTATGTAAGTAAGCACGGGTATTTTTTCAAAAATATCGATTTCTTGATTATATATATAGAATGCAACTGCAACCTCGCCGTCGGGCAAGGTTTCTTTGCAGGCATAAATAAAGCCTCTCTCAACAGGCTGTATGTCAAGTAAATCAGCGTTAAAAAGCTTTTGCACCTTTGATTTCCTCCGTGGAAATAATAAAACCCCGCCAAGCCGTATGCAGCCGATTGTAACCTGCTCGCTAAGCAGGTGGGTGCCGCCCGATGCTTTCACGCTCCCTTCGTCCAATCGGGCACAAGACCCGACCGGGAGGTCTGCAATCCGCCACCGGAGCAAGGCTCCCTTATAGTGTGTGTTGGGTTACATATAGGCTGTAAATTTTTCGCACAAGGCAGGGTGTGTATTTTTTTGCTTTGCAAAGTGAAATTCAAACTTTGTTTGAGTGATGTTCGCCTGCGGCGAGTTTATTGTTATTATTGATAGAATAAAAAGTATTATTCTTCTTCAAAGTCAAACATTTCGGCAAGCCTTTCCTCAAAAGCCTGACCAACTTCGTTGAATTCTTCATCATCTTCAATGGGGCAGAGATAAGTTTCGCCTTTTTCTTCTTCAACCTTGAGAATGATGAGCTCATTATCGTCTTCTGTTATTTTATCGGGAGTTTCGGGCAGAGGAAGCAGGGCAACATAGCGGCCTTTATCTGTTTCTATTCTGTCAAGCTCCTCAAAAATGTGCTCTTTGCCGTCTTCGTCAACGATGCTGACGATATCGGGTGTATATTCTTCATTATTCATTGGATATCGTTCCTTTCTTGTCCGTTATCTATATTTTAACGCCAACGCGGCTTTTAGTCAATAGGAAATAATGATAAGTGCAAAATATCTAAAAGTTATCAACTTTTCTCAAAAAAACTATTGACAAGTTCCTAAAGTGGTGCTATATTATAGATGAGGAAAGGAACGGAAAGATATTTCGGAAAACCTAAAAATCTCAAAATTATGTGAAGGGCTCAGCTGAAAAGTCCGTGAAAATTGAGATGGTGTTTTGAAATCTTTTTCAAAAAGTTCAGCCTCTTGACCATAGATTTATAAGTCACAGGTCAAACATTGTCAAAGTGAATAAAAGAAAGGCGGCGATACCCGATGTACAACGCAGAACATCAGCTCGCAGCCGCTGAAGGCAACAAATGATTCCGGCAGATTTGAAAGCAATCAGATAATAAAGTTAATTAGTCTGCGAAGTGCTTATCAAACTGCAAATCCGGCAAATTATTGCTAAAGTGTTGATAAGCGGCTGTGAGCAGGAAAAATTGAATATGTAATAAATACAGACCGTGCCAAAAGGCGCGGTTTTTTGCGTTTCAGCTACTTTTTTGTCATTATAATATAAATTTATAATAATCTGCTTGAAATATTATATTATAGCTGTTATAATATTTTGATATTGAAAGGAATGATAGCTTTTGAGACGCAAAAAATGGCTGGTATCAAAAGGCAGCAAGGATTTGGCGGCGCAGATAGCTCAGGAACTGAGTGTTGATCCGTTTGCAGCCTTGCTTGTTACTTCCAGAGGTTTTGAAAATATAGATGAAATAAATGATTTTTTTGATGCGGATGCACCTCTTTCTCTTTCGCCTTTTTCAATTGCGGATATGTCAAAGGCTGCCGAGCGCATAAACAGAGCGATAGATGATTTTGAACTCATATGTGTTTTCGGTGATTATGATGCTGATGGTGTGACTGCAACGGCATTGCTCTATTCTTATCTTGAAACAAGAGGCGCAAATGTTATCCGCTATATTCCTGACAGGCTTACCGAGGGCTACGGGCTTAATATCGGCGCTGTTGAAGAGCTTGCTGACAGGGGAGTTAACCTGATAATAACCGTTGATAACGGCGTTTCCGCGATTGATGAAGCCGTAAGAGTCAAAGAACTCGGAATGGAGCTTATAGTTACCGACCATCACAAGGTCGGCGAAGTTCTTCCCGATTGCTGTGCGGTTGTTGACCCTCACAGAGCGGACTGCCCGAGCGGATTCAAGGAGATGTCGGGTGTAGGAGTTGCTTTTAAACTTGTTTGTGCTCTTGAAGGGGACGACGGCGACATTCTGATTGAAGAATACGGCGATTTGGTTGCTTTGGGAACTATCGGCGATGTTGTAACTCTTACCGGCGAGAACCGCGTCATGGTTCGCCGAGGATTAAGACTTATGAATGACTGCCCGCGTCCCGGCATAAATGCTCTTATGGAAGCGGCAGGAGTTGGTGATAAGGTCGTTTCCGCCTCAACGGCAGCTTTTACGGTTTGTCCGCGGATAAATGCTGCAGGCAGAATGGGTTCGGCACATAAGGCACTTGACCTTCTTTTATGCGAGGATGAAGAAACGGCTTCTCTGCTTGCGGAAGAAATAAATGCCATGAATGGTTTAAGGCAAAAAACCGAAACCGAGATTTTTGCAAGCGCCGTATCAATGTTTGCTTCGGATTCGGAAATATCGAACGACAGAATAATTGTTGTTGACGGTGAGGGCTGGCATCAGGGCGTTATCGGAATTGTTGCCGCAAGAATAACAGAAAGATTCGGCAGACCCAGTGTTGTTATCTCACGTGACGGCGAAAGTGCAAAAGGTTCTTGCCGCAGCGTAGAAGGTTTTTCGATTTATGATGCCATTGAAAGCGTTTCCGATTGTCTTGACCATTTCGGCGGGCATACTCTTGCGGCGGGAATCGGCCTCAAATCCTCAAAAATCGATGAGTTCAGGCGCAGAATAAACGAATATGCAAAGGATAAGGAAATGCCCTTTGCGCTTCAAAAAATCGATTGCCGGCTTCTCCCTAATTCAATCAGCATTGATATGCTTTCATCGCTCAGCCTGCTTGAACCTTTTGGTGCGGGCAATCCTCAGCCTTGCTTCGGGCTTTTCGGCGTGAGAATCGACGAAATCTCCTCTCTTTCCGAGGGTAAACATATCAGAATGGTTGTTTCAAAAGGCGGTGCAAGAACGGGTGTTGTCTTTTTCGGTATGCCCGAAAAGCGATTCCCGTTTGACAAGGGCGATACGGTTGACCTTGCCGTTAATCTTGATAAAAACATCTATAACGGAGAAACAAGAGTTTCGGTTATAGTCAGGGGGATAAGACCTTCTTTGACCGATGAAGAAAAAGTTCTTTCTTCAATAAGTTTGTTTGAAAAGTTTTTACGAAAAGAAAGACTCAGCCCGCAGGAGGCCGAAAAGCTTTTGCCCGACAGGCAGCTTGAGGTAGGAGTATTCAAGAGCATCAAAGCAAAGCCTTTAAAAGATAAATACTGTGAGATGCTGTGTGTACGTTTGGGTGATGACGGCGAGAATCTTGCGAAAATAACCGTTGTTGTTGAAACAATGCTCGAAATGGGCATTCTTGCTGCAGATGAAAACGATATGATATATGTTCCCGAAAATCCTCCCAAAGTAAATCTTGAGGATTCGGAAATAATGAAGGGTATTAGAAGTTTTTTGTATTGAGTTGACAGAGGATTTTTTATGAAGGATATTTTGAAATCAACAAACCGCACATTTGATAATCCCGAGGAGTGCATGCAGGAGATTCTGCGCCTCATCGGTAACGACTGCTCGGATGACGAAATATGCCATGTAAAAAAAGCTTATCAAATTGCGGCGGATGCTCATCAGGGACAGAAGCGTCTTTCGGGTGAGCCTTATATCATGCATCCGCTCAGCGTTGCGCTGATTCTTGCAAGCCTCGGAATGGATGAGGCTTCAATCGTTGCGGCTATTTTGCATGATACTGTCGAAGACACAACGCTGACCAACGACGAAGTAAAAAAAGAATTCGGCGAAACCATTGCGGATTTGGTTGACGGCGTTACTAAGATCGGCAGGGTTCCTCTTCAGACAAAAGAAGAACAGCAGGCGGAAAATATCCGAAAAATGCTTATTGCCATGTCGCGCGATATCCGTGTTATCATTATCAAGCTTGCCGACAGACTTCATAATATGAGAACTCTTGAATTCAAGCCTGAGCCCAGACGCCGCGAAATTGCGCGCGAGACCATTGAAATTTATGCGCCTATTGCGCATCGCCTCGGTATCCGTCCTATCAAGGAGGAGCTTGAAGACCTCTCAATAAGCTATCTTGACCCCGTTGCTTACGGAGAAATCAGCGAGTCTCTTGAAAAACAGAGCAAAACAAGAAACGAATTCCTTGCTGATATTCAGAACAGGATTGAAGAACGAGTGAAATCCGTTGTTTCGGGTGCACAAGTGAGCGGCCGAATTAAATCGGTTCACGGCATATACAGGAAGATGTATATGCAAAATAAGAATTTTGACCAAATTTATGATATATATGCAGTCAGAATTATCGTTGACACGGTTATTGACTGCTATAACTGCTTGGGTATAATTCACGACATGTTCAATTCCATTCCCGGTAGGTTCAAGGATTATATTTCAACCCCCAAGCCCAATATGTATCAGTCGCTTCACACAACCGTTCTCGGCAAGGAGGGCATTCCCTTTGAAGTTCAGATAAGAACATGGGATATGCACCATACTGCTGAATACGGTATCGCGGCTCACTGGAAATATAAGCTCGGTATGAGCGGAAAAGCAAAGTTTGAAGAGCGACTTTCATGGATAAGGCAGCTTCTCGAAAACCAGAGCGACAGCGAGGATGTTGAAGATATCGTTTCAACCATCAAGAGCGACCTTGTTCCCGAAGAGGTGTTTGTTTTTACCCCCAAGGGTGATGTTTTCAGCCTTCCGTCGGGCGCAACGGTTGTTGACTTTGCTTATGCTATCCACTCTGCAGTCGGCAATAAGATGGTCGGTGCAAAGGTTGACGGCAAAATAGTTCCGCTCGATTATAAAGTCAAAACAGGCGAAATTGTTGAAATAATGACATCTTCTCAGCAGGGCAAGGGCCCCAGCAGAGGTTGGCTCAGCATTGCCCAGACCAGTCAGGCGCGCAGCAAAATAAGGCAGTGGTTCAAAAAGGAGAGAAGAGAAGAAAATATTGTTGAAGGTAAGGCGCAGATTGAGCGCGAATTCAAGCGCAATTTTATTCGCCTTACCGAATCCGAATATAATGAATTCATTCTTAAAGTTGCCGAAAGGCAGCATTGCAAGAGCGCTGAGGATTTTTATGCCGCCATTGGCTATGGCGGAATTTCCCTTATGCGTCTTATGCCGAGAATAAAAGAAGACTATAACAAGCTCAACAAAACCGATGAACCGGTAATTACCATTGTTCAGCCCAAAAAGAGAACAAAGAGCAATGAGGGCGTTGTTGTTGAGGGCATTGATAACTGTCTTATTAAGTTTTCTCGTTGCTGCAACCCGCTCCCGGGTGATGACATTATCGGTTTCATTACCAGAGGACACGGCGTTTCCATTCACACAAGAAATTGCACAAACGTTCCCAAAGATATCGGCAATGCAGGCGAACCTGAACGTTGGGTGGAGGCGTATTGGGATAAAGGAATCAGAGAAGATTTCAAGTGCACATTACAGCTTTACTGTCTTAACCGAATCGGTCTTCTGGCGGATGTTTCAAGCATGCTTGCGAACATGCGTATTATGATTAATGACATCAGCACCCGAAACACAAAAGACGGCAGAGCAATTATTATGGTAACCGTTTCGGTCAACGGCGTTGAACACCTCAATTCTTTGGTTTCAAAAATAGAAAAAGTTGACGGTATTCTGAGCATTGAGAGAAGCGGTATATAAATTAACAGCAGGTGATAAAATGCGAGCAGTAGTTCAACGTGTTAATAAATCTTCCGTCAGCGTTGACGGCGAAATAAAAGGAAGTGTCGGCAAGGGCTTTAATGTTCTTCTCGGCGTTATGGAGGGTGACTCCGAGTCGCAGGCGGAGCTGCTTGCCGGCAAGGTTGCAAGACTTCGTGTTTTCGAGGATGAAAACGAAAAAATGAACAAAAGCGTAACAGATATTGACGGCGAAATTCTTGTGATCTCGCAGTTTACTCTTTGCGCTGATATCAAAAAGGGTAACCGCCCGTCTTTCACCGATTCAGCAGCTCCTGCCGAAGCGGACAGGCTCTATAAATATTTCTGTTCAAAGCTTCTTGAAAACGGAGTCAGAAAGGTTGAAACAGGTGTTTTTGCCGCCGATATGAAGGTGGAAATAGAGAATGACGGGCCCGTAACAATAGTTATGGATACGGATATATGGGATAAAAAAAGGTGAGAAAATGAAAATAAAGCAGCTTCAGCTTGAGCATGAAATATTTTCGAATTGCTACATGATTGTTGAAGAAGAAAGCGGAGAAGCGGCGATAGTTGACCCCGCGTGGTACGGCGATGTGATAAAGTCCGCTCTTGCAAGAGAAAATATAACACTCAGATATGTTTTACTTACGCATGGCCACTTCGACCATATTTTCGGCGTTTACGGTCTGCAAAAAGAAGAGGGAGCAAAGGTTGTTATTCATTATAAGGATGCGGAGCATCTGATTGACCCGAAAAAAAGCCTTGCGGAAGGCAACTTTCCCGAAACGCAATATCCCGTCAATGCGGATATTCTTGTCAAAGACGGTGATGTTATTAAACTCGGCAATGAGGAAATCAGGGTTATGAGCACTCCCGGCCATACTATGGGCAGTGTTTGCTACATCCTTGAAAAAGACAGAGCTATTTTCAGCGGAGACACGCTGTTTTGTATGACTGCCGGCAGAACCGATTTCTTTGACGGCAGCGAAGAAAAAATGGTCGAGTCCCTTAAAAAGCTTATTGCTCTTGAGGGGGATTACAGAGTCCTTCCGGGGCATAACCGAGAAACGACTCTTGAAAGAGAAAGAACCCGCAACTGGTATATAAGAAGGATGGTTAAATAAGTGTTATTAAGAATTTTCGGGCACGATTTTCATTATGAATGCGAAAATCTGTGCAGGGTCTATTACCCTAACGAAAAAATTAATATAGTTTATGATGACGGCGGCAAAGATGCAAAAACCGTTGTTACCCGATGCAGCCCTGTTGAAGGCGGCAATCTTATTGAGGTTGAGGCGCATATAGACGGCGTTTCAAAGTCCGCCAAAGCAGAAATAAAAGCGGCGGAAGAAGAGCTTCGCGACAAAAGCGAGCTTAAAACAGCTCAATTAATTTTTGCTCTTCTTTCGGATATAACGGGTTATACTCCGCCGTGGGGAGTGCTTACGGGGGTGCGCCCGTCAAAGCTTATGCTAAGGCTTATTGACCAAATGGGCGCAGAAGGTGCAAAACGTTATTTTACCGAGGATTTGCTCGTCAGCGAAGAAAAAACAAATTTGGCTCAGACGGTTGCGGCGGCAGAAGAAAAAATCGTTGCGCTGTCAAAGGATAATTCGTTCAGTCTTTATGTTTCAATTCCGTTTTGTCCGACAAGATGCAGCTATTGTTCGTTTGTTTCGCATTCAATAGCCAATACAAACGCCCGCAAGCTTTTGCCCGAGTATCTTGATAAGCTTGCTGATGAAATTGAAATTACGGGCAAAATCGCAAAAGAACTCGGCTTGCGGCTTGAAAGCATCTATTTCGGCGGAGGAACACCGGGTGTTCTTGAAGCTCCGCAGATGGATAGACTGCTCGGGGCAATCGAGAAATCGTTTGATCTTTCGGTTCTCAGAGAATATACCGTTGAGGTCGGCAGACCCGATACGGTAATGCCCGAAAAGCTCAGGATTCTCAGATTACATAATGTCGGAAGAATAAGTATTAATCCGCAAACCTTCAATCAGAAAACGTTGGAGCTTATCGGCAGAAACCACAGCGTTGAGCAGGCTGTGAAATCATATCAGCTTGCCAAAGCATACGGTTTTGACAGTATTAATATGGATTTGATAGCCGGTTTGCCCGAAGAAACCTTTGCCGATTTCAGTTCAAGCGTTGACACGGCGATTTCGCTCGCCCCCGAAAACATAACCGTTCACACTCTTGCCTTGAAGCGTTCTTCCGAACTGAATGCTTCGGGCGCAGGCGTTTCCGGCGGCAACGAAGCGAAAAAAATGCTTGAATATGCTTCTGAAAGGCTTTACGGCAGCGGGTATGCGCCGTACTATATGTATCGCCAGAGCAAGTGTGTCGGCAATCTTGAAAATGTCGGTTGGCACAAAAACGGCACCGAGTGCTTATATAACGTATTTATGATGGAAGAATGTCACACTGTGCTTGCTGTCGGTGCGGGAGGAGTTACAAAGCTTTGTGAGCCCGGCACCAATAATGTTGAAAGAATTTTTAATTATAAATATCCTTATGAATATATTTCAGGTTTTGACAAAATAACAGAGCGCAAAAACGGAATAAAGACTTTTTATTTGTCATACTAAATTCATAAGAGGTGATGACAAACGGAAGAGAAATACACTTGCGGCAGGATTAATAATCTTGCGATTAACCCCAAAGAATTTCTTGAAAAATCCTCGCGTGATTATCACGCCAAGGTTGCGGAAACAGCAAAGCGGATTTTCAAAGATAAGAGCAAAAAAATTGTTATGCTTGCGGGCCCCAGTTCATCGGGAAAAACAACAACGGCAGCTTTGCTTTCAAAGGGTATTGAGTCCATGGGCGGTAAGGCTTACACCGTTTCGCTTGATGATTTTTATTTTCCGCATTCTGTCGGATATCCGCTTGATGAAAACGGAGAGCCGGATTATGAGTGCGTTGAAGCTCTTGACGTTGAGCTGATTCACCGATGCCTTGGCAAACTTGTAACAGACGGAAAAAGCAGCTTGCCTGTTTTTGATTTTAAAAGCGGCGAGAGAATAAACGGCAAAAAGAATATCATTCTTCAAGAAAATGATGTTATAATTGTTGAAGGGCTGCATGCGCTGAATCCGGTGATTACCGACACGCTTGACGAATCGGGTCTTTACAAAATATATGTCAGCGTTTCTTCAAGAGTATATGATGATAATGACGGTGTGTTGTTTTCAAAACGCGATTTACGTTTTGTGCGCCGAATGGTCAGGGATTTCAGCTTCCGTTCAACCTCTGTCGAAAGAACGTTTGAGGTTTGGGAGAGCGTTATGAGGGGCGAGGATAAATATCTTTTTCCCTTTGAGTATCTGGCAGATATAAAGATTAATTCATTCCATGCGTGCGAGCCGTGTGTTCTTGCCGAAAGGGCTGTTGAGCTTCTTGAAAGCGCTCTCGGCGGCGAATACGGCGAAAAGGCTTCAGTGATAATAGACAAATTAAAAAAATTTAAAAATATAGATTATTCGATTCTTCCTGCAGACTCGCTTCTGCGCGAATTTACGGGTTAACGGCAAGAAGATATTCGAACTGAAAAGGAGCGTGAGCCGCTTGGCTTCCCAAAAGAAACAGTCAGTTTTAAATGGCGCAATGATGTTGATGCTCGCCGTAATGCTGGTTAAGGTTATCGGTCTTTTATTCAAAATACCGCTGACCGATATGATCGGCGGCGTCGGCAGAGGCTATTTCAACTCAGCTTACGAAATTTATACGCCTATTTTTGCGATTTCAATGGCAGGTCTGCCGGTTGCGGTTTCAAGAATGGTTGCGGAAAATGTTGCGCTCGGTAATTACAGAGAGCCGAGAATGATTCGCAAGGTTTCCCAGCGTCTTTATATCATTGTCGGCATTGCAGGCACTCTTATTCTGCTTATTGCCGCTTTTCCTTACGCGAAGTTTGTTGCAAACGAGAGAACGCTTCCGGCTGTTCTTGCCGTTGCTCCTTCAATATTCTTCTGCTGCTTCATGTCTACTTACCGCGGATATTACGAAGGCTTAAGAAATATGACGCCAACAGCGATTTCTCAGGTTGTTGAAGCTCTCGGCAAGCTGCTTATAGGTCTTCTTCTTGCAAAAATAGTAATTACAACAGGCACAAATCAGTATGAAACGGGAATGCTTCAGTCGGGCAATGTTTCTGCCGTTGTTTTCGGAAACGAAGTAACAAGCCTTGCGGAAGCGAACAGCATTATAACTCCGTGGGCTGCGGCGGGAGCAGTTATGGGTGTTACCATCGGTTCGGTTGCCGCCGCTGTTTTCCTCACTGTATATTACAGAATCAAAGGTGACGGCTTCACAAGAACTCAGCTTGTCAACTCGCCCAAATCACGTTCTTCCGATGAACTTGCAAAAGAAATGATTAAAATAGCCGTTCCGATGGTTATCAGCGCGCTCATTCTCAACATAACGAATCTTGTTGACACCACGACCATTCAGTCGAGGCTCACAACTGCTATCGAGAATGATTTGACAACTGTTTTGCAGATGCATTCGCAGGCTATCAATGAAGCTGTCAGACTTTCAAGACTCAACATTAACGACCCTGCAGAAATTGTTAAGTATCTTTGGGGTTCATACGGTATGGCTTTGGATTTCAGAAATCTCATACCTAATCTTACTCTTCAGCTTGGCATCAGTGCTTTGCCTGCTCTTGCTGCGGCGTGGACAGTTAAAGAAAAAGACGGAACAAAATCCACAATTGAAATGGTTCTCAGAATCTGCATGCTTATCGGTTTGCCCGCCGGTTTCGGCATGGCTGCTCTTGCAAAGCCGCTTCTGACGGTTATTTACGGCAGAGGCTTAAGCTCGGATGCAATTCCCGTTGTTGTTCCGATTATGATGGCTTACGGCATTGCAACCGCGCTTATGGCGGTTTCGACTCCGATAACAAACATGCTTCAGGCAATCGGCAGAACCGATATACCCGTTAAATCTGTTGTTGTCGGCGCGGTTTGCAAAATTGTCTGTAATTTTATTCTTGTCGGCAACCCCAAAATCAATGTTTACGGCGCGGTAGTGGGCACAATCCTTTTCTATGTTGTTATTGTTGCCTGCAACCTCACTTCGCTTTTGAAGATAACAAAAGTCAAGATTAACTGGGGCGGAATTCTGGTAAAGCCTCTTGTCAGCGCCGCTCTTTGTGCGATTACCGCTTTTGCGGCATACGGACTTCTCTCAAGAATTTTTCCTGCAGAAACCTCCGAAAGCATTCTTAATATGGATACCGTTTCGACAGCCGTTGCCGTCGGGTTAGCGGTTGTTGTGTATGCAATTTCGCTTCTTCTTTTGAAAGGAGTAACCCGTGAAGATGTTTCTGTTCTGCCCAAAGGCAAAAAAATTGCAAAAGTGCTTGAAAAATACGGACTTTTGGGATAAAATAATAGTTGTTTTATTTGGAAGTGAGAAAAATGGTTGACTTTGAGTTCAAAAACAGTTATACTATCCAAGACTTAGTTGAAATAATGCGTTTGCTCAGATCGCCGGGCGGATGCCCTTGGGATGCGGAGCAAACTCATGAAAGCATCAAAAAAAATCTCATTGAAGAAACCTATGAGGTTATTGAGGCAATCAACAAAAAAGATAACGCGCTGCTTTGTGAAGAGCTTGGCGACTTGCTTATGCAGGTTATTTTCCACGCTCAGATGGAAGATGAAACGGGCAGTTTTAATTTTGACACTGTTTCTGACGGCATTTGCAAAAAGCTCATTGAACGCCATCCTCATGTTTTCGGCGAGGTTAATATTTCCGGTGTTGATGATGTTTTGACCAATTGGGATGCAATTAAACGTAAAACCAAGGGTCAGAAAACAACAACCGAGTCGATGCTCAGCGTTCCGCGCGAGTTGCCCGCATTGATGCGCGCAACAAAGCTTCAGAAAAAAGCGGCGGATGTGGGCTTCGATTGGAACGATGTTTCGGGTGCGCTCGATAAGCTTCAGGAAGAGATAGATGAGCTCAGGCAGGCTGTTGAAAACAACGATAAGAGCAATATGTC
>JAZLCS010000037.1:0-1755 GCA_045614385.1 Acutalibacteraceae bacterium
CCATCAGCGCAACACCCTTGAATTTGAGCCACTGCATGTTGCGGATAAGCTCCAGATTGTCTTCATGGCTTTTACCGAATCCGAGCCCGACATCAAGGCAAAGCCTATCCTTCGGCAACCCGCTTTGCGCCGCAAAATTCAGCGCGTCAACAAAGAAGTTGCGAACATGGGCAACAACTCCGTTTTCATCATATTCCGCCTCAACTCCCGAGCCGCACGGATTATGCATAACAATATATCCCGCACCGTATTCCGCCGCCAGCTTTGCAATTTCGGGGTTGAAAACGCCGCTGACATCGTTGATTATATCGGCTCCCGCTTCAAGCGCCGCTTTTGCACACAGCGGATAAAAGGTGTCAACGGACACTGCCGCAGAAACCTTGCCGCAAACGGCGTTAAGAACGGGTGTCAGCCTTTCTTTTTCTTCCTGTGCACCGAGTATTTTCGCGCCCGGTTTTGTTGAGTTTGCGCCGATATCGATTATATCCGCACCCTGCGCCTGCATTTCAAGCGCGTGCTTCAAGGCCGCTTCAGGGCTGAAATAAAGCCCGCCGTCGGAAAATGAATCGGGTGTGTAATTAAGAATTCCCATAACATAGGTTTTTTTACCGAGCGGGAATTCATGACCTCGGGCTTTGAACATTACTGTCTTCCCCCTGTCAGAAGCGAAATGGCTTCTGCCCTTGTTTTGGCGTTGCTTCTCATTGTTCCTCGGAGAGCAGAGGTTCTTGTTTCCGCGCCCGAAGCCCTTGCACCGCGCATTGTCATGCACAGATGCTCGGCCTCAATAACAACCGCAACACCCATGGGATTCAGCTTTTCTTCAAGAAAATCCGCAATCTGAGCCGTCAGCCTTTCCTGAAGCTGCGGCCTTTTTGCAAAGGAATCCACTATTCTTGCAAGCTTTGAAAGGCCGATAACCTTGCCGTTTGCGGGGATATAGGCAATATGCGCCTTGCCCATAAACGGAATAAGATGATGTTCACACATCGAATAAAGCGGAATATCTCTGACAACCACCATTTCCTCGTTTCCGGTTTCATTGAAAAGCTTGAGATGCCTTTCGGGGTTATCTTCAAGACCGGAGAAAATTTCTTCATACATTCTCGCAACTCTTGCAGGAGTTTCAACAAGCCCCTCTCTGTCCGGGTCCTCGCCGATGGCAATAAGAATTTCTCTGACCGCCGCTTCTATTCTTGCTTTGTCCATGCGTATGCCGCCTTTCAGTTGGTTTCAATAATAAATGTCAGCAAAAGCCGATCGGAATCTTTATAATATGAAAGCGAATCCATTGAAAATTTAACATCTGTTTTTTCTCTTGCCATTCTCAAAATATTATATATTCTCTCGCCGTCAATCAAATCGGACTTCGCATCCTTATATACCTGCTTGCTGCCGAAACAGATCTGGAGCACGTTGCCGCCGTTTTCAAGCTCCGCCGCAAGCAATTCCGCCAGAGCTTTTTCATCGCTTCTGTCATAGCTTGTAAAATATCTGCCTGTTTTCTCATAATAGTTTGCCGCTGTTGCCATGCAGCCGAAATCATAAGAAAAATCCGAGTGGGTGGCGGATATCATTTTATCGCTGACGTTAAAATACGAATAAGTTTTAATCGGCGTTCCGTCTTCGTTCACAGGGTCATCCCATGTGCAGTCAAGATGATAAAAATCGCCGCCTATTTTAACCGCATTCCACATATGGGGGCCGTTTTCGGTTTCGGGAGTGCGTGAAATTCCGCTCACAAGCCCGTTTTCG
>JAZLCS010000038.1:0-4156 GCA_045614385.1 Acutalibacteraceae bacterium
CACAAATTTTAAGCCCGTCGCCTGCATTATCAAGAACATATTGCGTTGCAGCGGCTTTTGACTTAGCATAGGCGCCTTCAAGCAAATCCGGGTCAAAAGACTCAATCTCCTGAATAACATTCATTTCGTCACTGATAGGAATCGCATCAACCGATGAGCAATAAACAAGTGTTTTTACGCCGCATTTTTTACAGGCTTCAACAACATTCTTGGTTCCCTCAAAATTAACAGACCAAACCTGTTTATCCTTTGTTCCGCTGATATCAACAATGCCCGCAACATGATAAACGGTTTCGGCTCCTTTAAATGCTTCTTCAAGCTGTGCAAGGTCTGTAACGTCGCCCATGAATTTTTCACAGTCAATGCCGTCAAAATAAGGGCTGTCGGTGCGAAGGAGCAAACGAATTTTCTCTCCCCTTGCTTCCAACTCCTTAACCAATGCAAAGCCGACATATCCCTTGCCACCGGTTATAACATTAACACCGCCGCTCATGTCAACACCTCCGTATTTTTAAATAACATTTATTTAACAAAATTCTAACATAACACTAAAAACAATTCAATGTTTTTTGTAACATCAGCATTGCATATTTAAAAAAATTGTTCAATTTTAAACAATATATTCCGTTTATAATCTGATTTTAAATATTTGGTTGACTTTTGAAATACTATGTTGTAAAATATTATCCGATATTTAAAAGCTTCGAAAAGAAAAAGTAAGCGTATTTAAATTTTCAGAGAGAGAGCGTTTGGTGAAAGCTCTTATTTTCTATACGCCGAACCCATCTTTGAGCTGCATGTGAAACAAGCATTGCCGGTTTCCCCCGTTAAAAGGATTGAGCGCAGATGTTTTCATCTGAACTCGGGTGGTACCGCAGACTGTTTTGTTTGTCCCGAGCCTTTCGGCTTAGGGGCTTTTATTTTTATTGGAGGTAAACATAATGAAAATTGACAAACTTTGTGGCGAACGCTTTAAAGAAAAGCCCTCGGATTGCGTGATTGACAGCCACGCTCTTATGCTCAGAGGCGGGTACATGAAGGGCGTTGCAAACGGAATCTATTCTTCCTTCATGCCCCTTCGCAGAATAACAAGAAAGATCGAAAATATCATCCGCGAAGAAATGGATGCAATCGACGGCCAGGAAGTTCAGTTCCCCGTTGTTATGCCCGCTTCTCTTTGGTCTGAATCCGGCAGATATGAAAGCATAGGCAGCGAGCTTCTCCGCTTCAAGGACAGAAACGATGCACCCATGCTTCTCGGCATGACCCATGAAGAGGCCGCTGTTCAGCTTGTTCGCGAATATGCTAACAGCTACACAAAATATCCCTTTATGATTTATCAGGTTCAGACCAAATTCCGCGACGAAGCTCGACCCAGAGGCGGTCTTATCCGCGTTCGTGAATTCACCATGAAGGATGCTTATTCTTTCCACACATCACAGGAAGACCTTGAAAGATATTATGACATCTGCTACAAGGCATATGAACGCATTTTTGCAAGAGCGGGTATCCCCGATGTCATCACCGTTGCTTCAGACTCCGGTATGATGGGCGGCAAGATTTCACATGAATACATGCTCCTCACTCCCATCGGCGAGGATTCAATCGCAGTTTGCTCCGAATGCGATTACAGAGCAAATATGGAAGCTGCCGAAAGCATTATTGAAAACAAGATTGAGGGCGAATCATCCGAGCTTGAGCTTGTTTATACTCCCGATATTCACACAATTGAAGATATCTGCAGTTTCCTCAAAACACCGCTTGAAGAATCCTGCAAGGCAGTTGTTTATCAGAAGAATATGACTGATGAATATGTTGTTATCTTCATCAGAGGTGACCTTGACGTTAACGAAACAAAACTAACAAACTATCTTTGTGAAGCTGTTCATCCCGCAGTTATAACTGACGATTGCGGACTTTTTGCAGGCTTTATAGGTCCCTACAATCTTGACAGAGAAAAGTTCACTGTTCTCTTTGACAAGTCGCTTGAAAACACCCACAATCTCTCCTGCGGTGCCAATCAGCTTGACCATCATTACAAAGGCCTCAAAATCAGCAGAGATATTGGTGATGTTGAATATATCGACCTTGCAAAAATCAAGTAAGGCGGTATCTGCCCCAAATGCGGAAAGCCTTCAATCAACATTTCAAGAGGCATCGAGGTCGGCAATATCTTCCAGCTCGGCACAAAATACACCGAATCCATGGGCATGCAGTATCTTGACAGCGAGGGCAACCTCCACTACCCCATCATGGGCTGCTACGGCATAGGCGTTGGCCGACTTGCAGCTTCCGTCTGCGAGGCTCACCACGACGAATACGGCCCCATCTGGCCCATGAGCATCGCTCCCTGGCATGTTCAGCTTTGCTGCCTGAGAGCCGATGACGAGGAATGCAAGGGCGTTTCCGACAAGCTCTATCAGCAGATGCTTGATGACAGAATGGAAGTTATCTATGACGACAGAAACATCCGCCCCGGCGCAATGTTCTCGGATGCCGACCTTCTCGGCGTTCCCGTCAGAGTTATCGTAAGCCCCAGAAACCTCAAGGAAGGCGTTTGCGAAATCGTGACCAGAGACAAGTCAGTCAGCATCAAGGTTGAACTTGACAAGGTTATCGACACAGTTAAAGAAATGATCGCTGAAAGACTTAAATAATTATAAAAAAAGCCTCAGTTACACATGTAACTGAGGTTTTTGAATTATCCGAACAATGGTGTTGAAAAATATCTTTCCGCAGTATCAGGTAGCACGGTGACAATAGTCTTTCCTTTGCCAAGCTTTTTTGCAAGTTTCATTGCCGCCGCAACATTCGTTCCGCTGCTGATTCCGCACATAATACCTTCTTTTGCAGCCAAATCTCTTGAAGCCTGCAGCGCTTCTTCATCTTTAATAATGCAAACATCGTTATATATCTCTGTGTTAAGAATATCCGGAATAAGTCCGTCACCGATTCCCATCTGAACATGAGTTCCGATTGAGCCGCCCGAAAGGATGGCTGCATTCTCAGGCTCAACAGCCCAGATTGTCATATCAGGGTTATGCTCTTTCAAAACCTCACCGATGCCTGTAATGGTTCCGCCGGTACCGATACCGGAACAAAAGCCGTGAATTGGCTTATTAACTTGTTCCAGAATTTCAACCGCAGTTGCCGAGCGCTGGATTTCGGGATTGGCGGGGTTTTCAAACTGCTGAGGAACAAACACGTTTGAGTTTTCCGCTTTCATTTTAAGAGCAAGGGCAAGACACTCTTCAATGCAAAGACCGATATTACCGTTATCATGAACAAGAATGGTTTCCGCACCATAATGCTCAACAAGCTTTCTTCTCTCTTCGCTGACGGAATCAGGCATAATAATTTTAACTTTGTATCCCTTTACAGCTCCGACAAGCGCAAGACCAATGCCTTGATTACCGCTGGTCGGCTCAACGATAACAGTATCTGAATTAATCAGACCTTTTTTCTCAGCATCCAGAATCATATTATATGCAGTACGCGTTTTAATAGAGCCACCAATATTAAGCCCTTCAAACTTCACAAGAATTTCCGCATCCTCAGGACCAACCATATGCTGAAGCCTTATTATGGGGGTGTTGCCCATTGCATCCAGAATAGTATTACAAATCATATGAAAAAACCTTTCTTCGGCTTATAGTAACATGTTTTGGTATTATATCATATGCCACAGAATTTTTCAATGATATAAAATTATTATCATGTATTTTTAATCAAAACGATAAAAATAAAAGCATTTTCAAGTTTCAAAAAACAACAGTGATGATAAAAAGCAATAATCCGAACCGATTCTGAAAAAAGAAAAGGTTCGGATTATCATGCTTTGGCGCCTCAAACAGGACTCGAACCTGTGACACCATCGGTCAGAAACATTGTCGCATTGCTCGCTTGGAGCGCTTCGCACTGCTCTGTGTTTCTTCCTGCTCAAGCACCGCCTGTATCTGCCGCAGGCAGCGGCGGCACCTGAGCCAGTTAACAGCCGCAACGAGCTGTTAATGTTACGGTGCTACAAATTTGAACCATATATCAAGGTAAACAAAAAGAACCATCCATTGGATGGTTCTCTTTGTTGGCGCCTCAAACAGGACTCGAACCTGTGACACCGCGGTTAACAGCCGCGTGCTCTACCGACTGAGCTATT
>JAZLCS010000039.1:0-15734 GCA_045614385.1 Acutalibacteraceae bacterium
TGGATAGAGCAACTGCCTTCTAAGCAGTGGGTCAGGGGTTCGAGTCCCTTCAAGCGCGCCAAAAACTGCGGCTTAAATGCCGCAGTTTCCAAATGGTGGCTGTAGCTCAGTTGGTTAGAGTGCCAGGTTGTGGCCCTGGAGGTCGTGGGTTCGAATCCCATCAGCCACCCCATTTAACAAATTGTACGCAAAGCCATGCGCTTTGCGTATTTTAGTATAAAGCAAAATATTGGGGCGTCGCCAAGCGGTAAGGCACGGGACTTTGACTCCCGCACTCGCTGGTTCAAATCCAGCCGTCCCAGCCAGAAAAAAGCACTTCTTCGGAAGTGCTTTTTCAACTAAATCCACCTTGCGGGGCAAAAAAGGAAGCAGAAAATCTGCTTCCTTTTTCTTTGTTACTCATAAATATCGCTCAACATATATTCAAGCGTATAACCGTCTTGGGCAACTCTGCCTTCTGCTGTTATTTCAAGCCTGAATGACTGCTTCCTGCCCGAGGGTGTTATGTCGATACAGTACATGTCGGTTTCTCTGTCATATTTGCATGAGCTGCGTTCATAGTCCATTCCGGGCATATTCATTTCAACATATTCTTTTGCGGCATTTACGGCTCTTATTTTTGAAATCGGGCTGCCAAACAATTCACTCGCGCCCAAAACTAAAGCAATGAAAACTATAATTGCCGCCAAGATTACCGCTATTCCGGAGCCCTGCGGCTTTTTCATAAACTTTCCAAACGCTGAACCGTGTTTTTTGTTTGATTGTTTTGCTTTGTTTTTCATAAATTAACACCATCAATATTTAAAATCGGTATATTTAACGGTTGTTTCAAGATTCGCAGTCGCCTTGCTGACTTTTGCAATAGAATACTTAACATCATTAAGGGTTGCACCCATTTTTATATTATGCGTAAGCGAAACAAGACGGTTATTGCTGACATTTATCTTGGCGGTTATCGTAACCTCGGTAGTAGAAACCGTCAATGAGCCGACACTTGCTCCCACTTCCGAAAGGCCACTCTTGATTTCATCAACATCTTTATAATCCTTTGTGAATCTGCCGAGAGCACTGTTGCTTTTCGACGGATTTGTTTCGTTTTTAACGGTTATTTTAAGCTCATAATACTTTTTGTCATCTGAAAGCTTACAGGTTGCAGAAGTAACATCAGAATCCTTAAGAGTGCTCTTGACAAGCGACTTGCCGTCAAACGAACCCTTGCTCACTGTTGACGATGTGCTGCCCTCACCGAGAAAACTGCCGACCGCTTCGCGCACCGCACCTATCTTTGCAAGAGCCCCCATGTTAAGATTACTCAAAACGGTGTTGACGCTCTTATTATAGCCCGGTTTTGACGATGCTGCGTTTGCAGTTGCGGTGTTATAAAGCTTTATTATATCCGCTTTCTTTGTGGGCGCAACAACGGCTTTCTTTGTTGTTGTCACCTTTTTCTTGGTAGTGGTCACTTTCTTTTTGGTGGTTGTAACCTTTTTTGTCGTAGTCGGTTTCTCGGTTGTTGTCGGCTTCTCGGTTGTTGTCGGTTTTTCAGTTGTTGTTTCTTTCTCCGTTGTGGTTTCGGTTGTTGTTTCAATCACAGTTGTTTCAGGCTGAGTTGTAACAACTTTACTTGTTTCCTCATCTGACGCCTGAGGTGCGGTAGTGTTTTCTTCCGTTATTATTGCTGCGGTTGTTGTTTCCTCCTGAGGTGCATTCTTGTTGCATGCGGCAAACGAAAACAAAAATGATACAGCCGCAAGCACCGCCAAAATCTTTTTGAAACTGTTCATACAAAAACCTCCTTGCTTTTCTAAATTAATAATAACACACATTTCAAAAATTTTCCACTCTTTATTATCAATAATTGGTTGGGCTTGAATTTTTTGACCGTATTTGCTATATTGTTGCAGAGGTGATAAAATGAAAATACGCAGAATTTTCAAGCACACATTAATTGCCGTTGTTATCATAGGCATACTTGCAGGCGGGTTAAAAATTTATTTTGAAGCCATTCCTGCAGCAGATTCAAAATACATGATTTCATCGCATAAAGGAAAAGAATTCTATCTTACCGCTCACAGAGGGCTTTCGGGTATTGCGCCCGAAAACACGGACATAGCATTGCTTGAAGCAGGCAAAGCAGGCTATTATGCCGCCGAATTTGATATAATGCCGACCAAAGACGGCAAATGGGTGCTCATGCACGACGACACGGTTGACCGCATGACAAACGGCACGGGAGAGTTAAGCTCGTTCACACTTGAAGAACTTCTCGAAATGAAAATTGACGGCGGAAACGGCGTTGATAATTACCCTGAACTCAGAATATGCACTCTCGAAAATGCCCTTACCGTTTGCGAAGACTATTCGATGCGCGCCATGATTGAAATAAAAGGCGGTAAACCCGAAGATATGGCAAGTGTTCTTGAAATAATCAAATCATTCAATCTCAAAACAGAACCGCTGATAATCGATTTTAACAGCGAACGTCTGGAAGCACTAAGGTCGCTTGACAGCGAAATGGAGCTATGGTATCTGGTGAGCAAAATCGAAAGCGAAGACATTGAATTTGCAAAAAAACATAACACTGCCTTAGCGTTCAATTTCGGAAAAATCAAGAACTATACCATGCTGAAAGATGCAAAAGAAGCCGATATCAAGCTTGCCGCATGGACCGTTGACATTCTTCCCGTTGCAGATATTCTTGTCACACTCGGAGTTAATTACATAACAACCAACAGAATTCTGCCCTAAACAGAGAAGCGAACTCCACCCCGCCTCACACGGAATTTCAAGATCATCCCTGCATCAATCAGATTTTCAGCAGACAAATGCATGATTGACAATACAAAAAAGAATGGTATAATTTATATGATAATATTTACTAAGGAGAGATAATATGAAAAAATTTGTCTCAATCGTTCTCGCAATGATTCTCGCTCTCAGTGCTCTTATGCCCGCATATGCGGCAGACGGCGCATCAGCAACCAAGCTTCAGTTTGACAAAGACGGAAACTTCCGCATTATGCAGATTTCCGACATTCAGGACGGCACGATTCTTACACCTGCGACAAAGCAGTTTCTTAAAGACGTTGTTGTTGAGGCTCAGCCCAATGTTATCATTCTTACCGGCGACAACATTTCGGCAGGCTCCTCAACCGTAGGTACCAAAGCAATCGACCTCCAGCTTGTAAAACGCGGCATTAACAACTACATGTCCGTTTTTGAAGAACTCGGAGTTCCCGTTGCAATGGTTTTCGGCAACCATGACGCTGAACAAATCGTAACCAAAGAAGAACAGATGGAAATGTATCAGGCATACAGCAACTGCCTTGCAAATGATGAAAACGCAGAGCTTTACGGCTGCGGCACATACAACATTCCCATTTATTCGGCAGACGGCACAAAGGTTGCATATAACCTTTGGATGATCGACTCAAACATGTATGCCGAAGAAGGTGACGGCTATGACTATGTTCACGAAGATCAGATTAACTGGTATATCAACAAGTCAAATGAACTCAAAGCACAGAACGGCGGCGTTCCCGTTCCTTCAATGATGTTCCAGCACATCGTCGTTCCCGAGATTTATGATGCACTCACTGAAATCCCCAAGGTTACAACTTCATGCGTTGAACATGACGGTAAATACTATGTTCTTGATCCCAATATCACAAAAACAGGCGAACTCAACGAATCTCCCTGCCCCTCAAACTTTAACAAGGGTCAGTTTGATGCTGTTAAAAATCAGGGTGATGTTGTTGCGATGTTCTTCGGCCATGACCATAAAAACACATTTGAAATCACTTATGAAGGTGTTGACCTTGTTAACACTCCTACCGCCGGCTTCGGTTCATACGGCGACCACAACAGAGGCGTAAGAATCATCGATATCAAAGAGGGAACCAGAGATTACAACACCTCTCTCATCACATATCTTGATTTTTATGCAGACAATGACTACATGCTCGCTCAGTATGAGCTTTATGCCAACGAATCAGGCGTAGGCGAAATAATCGTTGCATTATTCAAGACAATCATTTTCGGCTTGGTAAATCTTTTTTGATAATATAACAAAGGCACAGCCGTGCAAGCTGTGCCTTTGTAATTTTAAATATAGGGTGAGAAAAAATGAAAAAATTTCTTAAAGTTATGGCAATAATACTTGCTGTTATCGCTGTTATTGCGGCTGTTACCGCAATCGTAAACGCAGCTCTTGTTAACGCAAACATTGAAAGAGCAAAAACATTCCCCGCGGCCGGGAGCAAAGAAATCAGCTTTGAGAACCCCACAGACGGCGTATGGAATATCATCAGCGACAACGGTCTTAAGGTGATTCAGCTTACCGACATTCACATCGGCGGCGGTTGGATGTCCTATAAAAAAGATCAAATGGCACTCAATGCCGTTGCCGCAATAATTAATGCGGAAAAGCCTGATTTTGTTATCGTTTCCGGTGACATTGCTTATCCCGTACCGGTTCAGGCCGGCACCTTCAACAATCTCTCAGGTGCCAAAATTTTCGCTGAGCTTATGGAAACACTCGGCGTTTACTGGACCGCAACCTACGGCAACCATGACACCGAAGCATACAGCTATTTCGGCAGAGATGACATCACAGAACTCTATGAGCAGTATCCCCATTGCCTTATGCGTGAAGGCGCAAAGGATATTGACGGCTACGGCAACCAGGTGTTCAACATAGTTGATTCAAACGGCATAATCACCCGTTCACTTTACACTATAGACTCTCATTCATACGTTGACGGCGACATTTTCGGAATATTCTGGAAATATGATAACGTTCACGAAAATCAGATTGAGTGGTATAAAAACACCGTTGAAGCAAACAAGCAGCATAACAGAATGAAATTTTACTCTTCAAGTGCCGTAACACCGCTTGTAAACATCAACAATCTCAATCCCTCTTCTTCTGTTTTTCTTCATATTCCCCTTACCGAATATAAGGATGCATGGTTTGAATATGCCGATAACGGCTATACAGATACCGAAAACGTAAAACTCAACTACGGCACTGCAGGCGAATCGGGCAAAGTTGTTTATCCGGGCATTTATGATGATAACTTCTTTGAAACAATGCTTGAACTTGGCAGCACGGACTCCGTTTTCTGCGGCCATGACCATCTCAACAACTTCTCTCTTAACTACAAAGGAATTGACCTGAACTATTCCTACAGCATTGATTATCTTGCATATGTCGGCATTTCGGAGCTTGGCTCTCAGAGGGGCTGCACGGTAATCAACATCGACGAAAACGGCAATGCCGAATATCACCTTGAAAATTATTATCAGGATAAATATGTTCCTCTTTATGAAAAAGAAGAAGTGACAATGCAGGAGCTCGGAGAATGAAAACAGGTCTGATTATGGAAGGCGGCGCGATGCGCGGAATGTTCACGGCAGGCGTTATTGACGTTTTTATGGAAAACGGGATTGAGTTTGACGGAGCAATCGGTGTTTCTGCAGGCGCGGCATTCGGATGCAACTATAAATCAAGGCAAAGCGGAAGGGTTATCAGATATAACAAACGCTTTTGCAAAAACCCCCGTTTTTGCAGTTTTCGTTCTCTGATAAAAACAGGCGACCTTTTCGGAGCCGAGTTCTGTTATCACACAATTCCCGACAAGCTTGATTTGTTTGATACCCAAACATATCTTGACAACCCGATGGAATTTTATGTTGTTTGCACGGATGTCACAACAGGCAAAGCGGTTTATATCGAATCTGATGAAGCAGGTGACGATGCGCTCGAATATTTCAGAGCATCCGCATCAATGCCGCTTGTTTCAAAGGTTGTTAAAATCAAAGACCGCCTGCTGCTCGACGGCGGTATTGCCGATTCCGTTCCCATTCAGTATTTCGAAAGCATCGGTTATGACCGGAATGTTTTGATTCTGACCCAACCGAAGGGATATGTTAAAAAGCCAAGCACAGCAGCAAAAATTATGAAATATGCCCTTAAAGATTACCCGATGGTTGTCAGAACAATGGAAAACAGACACATTGAATATAACGAAACCATTGACTATATTGTTAAAAAAGAGGAAGCCGGTGAGGTTCTTGTTATCAGACCCGAAGCACCTCTTAAAATCGGCAAAATCGAACATAATCCCGAACGCCTGCAAGCAGTCTATGACCTCGGAAGAGCGGCGGGAGAAAAATATCTTGAAAAAGTAAAAGAATTTTTAAAATGAGAAAAGGCTTCGGAATCGTCGCGGGGATTCCGAAGCCTTTTTTATTTGCCTTCTGTTTCTTCAAAGCTGATGCAGCATCCGCCTTTACAGCCGCTGCAACCGCCCGAGCATGCGCAGGAACTTTCTCCTTTTTTGCTTTTCCTGATGTTATTGACTATTATCACAATAACCGCCGCCGCAATAATTGCGGCAATTATTATAGTTGGTAAATTAAGCTCCATGCACAAGCCTCCTTTTATTTAACTTTTATATATTTGTTCTTTCTGAAAATGAGATAGATGAAACCTGCCAAAACGGCAATTGCCGCTGCCGTACCGACTGTGAAGCCTGCACCGGTAAAGAACATACCAAACTGATAGACAAAAAGTGATATTGCATATGCAAAAACGGTCATATATCCGATTGCGGCAGCAGTCCATTTTGCGCTGTTCATTTCTCTTTTGATTGCGCCCATCGCTGCAAAGCAGGGAGCGCAGAGAAGATTGAATACCATGAATGAGAATGCACTGAAGGGATTTCCTCCAAAGAATTCCTGCCCGATGATGGCAAGTGAGCCTTCGCCCGATTCAACCAATTCCATCGCAAGGTCAGCATCTGCCATTGATGAAAGCGAACCGAATACGCCGACAACCTCTTCTTTTGCAACAAGACCGAGAACCGTTGCAACGGCAGCCTGCCAGCTGTCAAAACCGAGAGGAATAAAGAGATTTGCAATGATTTCGCCAAGCGCGTTAAGAATCGATTTGGCAGAACCGTCGCCGATATAATGGAATCCGCCTTCAAACGAAAGACTGTTGAGAACCCAGATGATAACGCTTGCAGCAAAAATAACCGTACCTGCGCGCTTGACAAAGCTCCAGCCTCTTTCCCATGTTGTGCGCAGAACATTGCTTGCAAGAGGAGCATGATATGCAGGAAGCTCCATAACAAACGGAGAGGGTTCGCTTGCAAGCGACTTGAACTTTTTAAGAATAATGCCCGAAACAATAACCGCTGCAATACCGATAAAATATGCAGCAACCGCAACCCATGCTTTTCTGCCGAAAATTGCAGCCGAAATGAGGCCTACAATAGGCATCTTTGCTCCGCAAGGAACAAAGCCAGTTGTCATAATGGTGATTTTACGGTCACGCTCGTTTTCAATGGTGCGCGATGCCATTATGCCCGGAACGCCGCATCCCGATGCAACAAGCATGGGAATAAAGCTTTTGCCCGAAAGACCGAAACGGCGGAAAATTCTGTCCATGATGAATGCAACACGGCTCATATATCCGCAATCCTCAAGAATTGAAAGAAGGAAGAAAAGAACGAGCATCTGAGGAACAAAGCCGAGAACAGCGCCGACACCGCCGACAATTCCGTCCATAATAAGGCCGTAAAGCCATTCGGCAACAACGGGTGTTCCGTCTGTGCCGAGAAGAACTCTGTCAAGCAGCTCCGGAATGCTCGGAATATGCTGAAGAACCGAATAGCCGAAGAACGAGGGGTCAAGCTCCTTGAACGAGCCGAAAAGTCCGTCATTCATTAAGCTAACAGTCCAATCTCCGACAGTTCCGATTGAAAGCGTATATACAAGCCACATAATCAGCGCAAAAATCGGAATTGCAAGAATTCTGTTTGTCAAAATTTTATCGATTTTATCGGAAGTTGAAAGCTTACCCGCTGACTTTTTCTTGCAATGCTTCATAACGCGGTCTGTTATGTAATTATATCTTTCGTTGATTATGATGCTTTCCGCATCGTCATCCATCTCAAACTCAACATCCTTGATATCTTCTTCAATATGGGCAAGAACCTTCTTGTCAAGGTTAAGCTGTTCAAGAACTCTGGGGTCGCGCTCAAAAATTTTGACAGCATACCATCTCTGCTGTTCAACAGGCATATCGTGAACCGCCGCTTCTTCAATATGAGCAAGAGCATGCTCAACAGAGCCCGAAAAAATGTGGCGATGTTCTCTTTTTTTCGATTTTGCCGCCTCGATTGCCGCATCTATCGCTTCATCAATGCCCGTTCCCTTAAGAGCGGAAATTTCAATGATTTTGCAGCCGAGAACCTTTGAAATCTCTTCGGTGTTGATTTTATCGCCGCGTTTTCTGACTATATCCATCATATTAACAGCACCGACAACAGGTATTCCAAGCTCAATAAGCTGAGTTGTAAGATAAAGGTTTCTTTCAAGATTTGTGCCGTCTATAATATTGAGAATGGCATCGGGGCGCTCACCGATAAGATAATTCCTCGCAACAACCTCTTCAAGTGTGTAAGGTGAAAGAGAATATATGCCGGGCAGGTCGGTTACTGTAACACCCTCCTGCTTTTTCAGCTTGCCTTCTTTTTTCTCAACAGTTACGCCGGGCCAGTTGCCGACATACTGATTTGAACCCGTAAGCGCGTTAAATAATGTTGTTTTACCGCTGTTGGGGTTGCCCGCAAGAGCAATTTTGATATCCATAACGTTTCTTCCTTTCGGGGTTAGTAAATGCTAACCAATGCTTTAAAAATCCGGGGAGCCGACTCCCCGAAAAACTTATTCCACTTCTATAATTTCTGCGTCGCCTTTCCTGATTGAAAGCTCATAGCCGCGAACGGATATTTCAAGCGGGTCTCCGAGCGGAGCAACCTTGCGAACAAAAATTTCAACACCCTTAGTAATACCCATATCCATTATTCTTCTCTTGAGAGCGCCCTCTCCGTGGAGTTTGACAACCTTGGCTGTTTTGCCTATTTTAACATCTCGTAATGTCTTCAAACCAATCTACCTCCTTCAGCGCAACGACAATTAGAAAAAACTAACCCTGCACCGAAAAAATAAGTTAGTCTGTGCTAACCAGTTATATGGTAATCCTTTTTTTACGATTTGTCAACCTTTTTAGCGGAAAAATTTGTATTATTTTAAAATTTATCAATCATCCGAAATCAGAGGTTGCCATATGAGCTGTTCTTTGATATAATATTTTTATGATTAAAGCAAACGAAAGCGTAATCGGAATCCTCGCCCATGTTGATGCGGGCAAAACAACGCTGACGGAAGCCGTTCTCTACAGAGCAGGTGCAATCCGCCGGCTTGGTCGCGTTGACAAAAAAGATTCGTGGTTTGATTCCCACGAACTTGAGCGCAGCCGCGGAATAACGATTTTTTCAAAGCAAAATCCGTTTGTGCTCGGCGATAAAAGATTCACTCTTATCGATACTCCGGGGCATGTTGATTTTTCGGCAGAAATGGAGCGAACTCTCAGCGTTCTTGACTACGCAGTGCTCGTTATCGACGGCGCAAGCGGAGTTCAGAGCCACACGGAAACCATTTGGTCACTTCTGCGCGAATACAAAATTCCCGTTTTTATTTTCGTTAATAAAATGGACAGAGCCGGGCTTGACAAAACGCTTATTATCAATGAACTGAAATCAAAGCTTGGGGAAGAATGCATCGATTTCAACCAAAACCTCAGTTCAATAATTGAAGAAATATCGATGACAAGCGAAGAACTGCTCGAAGCTTTTCTTAACGGAAACAGCGATAAACTTTTCTGGACAAACAATATTTCACAGGCAGTTTTGCAAAGAAAAGTCTTTCCGTGCTTTTTCGGCTCGGCATTGCAAAACGAAGGAGTTGACGAGCTTCTCCACGCAACAGAAAAATATACACTATATAAAGAGTATCCCGATGAATTCGAAGCACAAATATATAAAATTCTTCATGACAACCAGAGAAATCGCCTTTCTTTTATGAAAATAACGGGCGGTAAACTCTCGGTTAAAATGCAGCTGGGCGAAGAAAAAATTGACCAAATCCGAATTCATTCGGGCGAAAAATTTGAAACCGTGCACGAAATTTCGGCAGGCAGCGTTTGCGCTGTAACGGGTCTTTCGTCTGTTGCTCCGGGTGAATTCATAGATTCAAGCATGCATAAATACAACAGCAAGCCGAAGCTCAGACCGTTGCTGTCCGCGCAGGTTCTTCTGCCTGAAGGCACGGATATACACACCGCCTATAAAAATCTGTGTGTTCTCGGAGAAGAACTGCCCGAGCTTTCGGTCTGCATACGCAGTTACTCGGGTAAAGAACAAATCCAGATTTGGATTATGGGCAAAATTCAGCTTGAAATTCTTAAGGCTCTCGTTGAAGAACGTTTCGGAATGCAGATTGATTTCGGTCCGTGCCGTATACTTTACAAAGAAACCGTTGCTTCCCCCGTTATGGGCTACGGTCATTATGAACCGCTTCGCCACTATGCCGAAACACAGCTTCGCATCGAACCTGCGCCGCGCGGAAGCGGAATCATTGTTGAAAACGAATGCAGTCTTGAAATGCTTGATTCGAATTTTCAGAACCTGATTCTAACCCACATAAAAGAAAAAGAGCATGTCGGCATTCTCACAGGTTCGCCGCTGACGGACGTTAAAATTGTTTTGACTGCCGGGCGTTCACATCTGAAGCACACTGAGGGCGGCGATTTCAGAGAAGCTACCTACAGAGCAATAAGGCAGGGGCTTGAAAAGGCAGACAACATTCTGCTTGAGCCTTATTACAGCTTCACGTTGCGTGTACCAACCTCTTCTCTTGGCAAAGCAATTTCGGATATTCAGCGGCTTTGCGGAGAATTTGAACCGCCCGAAATGACAGAAACCGAAGCAATAATCAAAGGCTGCGGCCCTGTTTCGGAATTTATGAACTACCCCGAAGAAGTCATTTCGTATACAGCAGGAAAGGGCGTTATTTCATTCAGAGAAAGCGGATACCGCCCCTGCCATAACACCGATGAAACAATTGAAAAAATCGGTTATGAAAAAGAAAGAGATTTGGAAAATCCGTCCTCCTCTGTTTTCTGCTCTCACGGAGCAGGATTTGAGGTTAAATGGCATGAGGTTGACCAAATGAGACATATTAAACAGAAATGAGGAAAAAACATGGCAAAAATAATCGGCGATAAAATCCCCAATATTCCCTGGCAGGAAAAACCCGCAGGATATAAATACCCTGTCTGGCGCTACAGCGGCAACCCTATCATCACCCGCGACAATCTTTACATGGCAAACAGCATTTTCAACTCTGCAGTTGTTCCCTACGGTGACGGCTTTGCAGGCGTGTTCAGAGTTGATGTTATGAGCCGCGACCACACTCTCGTTGTCGGCTACAGCAAAGACGCAATCAACTGGGAGCTTGAAGAAAACGTTATTTTCAGAGGCTACGACCCCAGACTCTGCCTGATTGACGGCAAATATTATCTTTCATGGGTTAACCTTACCCCTCACGGCACAACAATCGGCATTGCATACACAACCGATTTCAAAGAATGGACTCAGCTTGAGGATGCCTGTTACCCCGTTGCACGAAACGGCGTGCTCTTCCCCAGAAAAGTCAACGACGAATATCTGCTTTTAATCCGCCCCTGTGACAGAGGTCACACACCCTACGGCGATATCTTCCTCAGCCACAGCAAGGATCTGACCTATTGGGGCAAGCACAGATTCGTTATGAAGCCCGAAAAAAACTGGGAGATGACCAAGGTCGGTGCAGGACCGACACCCATTGAAACCGACGAGGGCTGGCTGATGTTCTACCACGGCGTGCTCACAAGCTGCAACGGCTTTACATACGCAATGGGCGCGGCAATTCTTGATAAAGACGAACCCTGGAAGGTTCTTCACCGAGCTGATTGTTTCCTGCTTGCTCCTCATGAGCTTTATGAGTTCGTAGGCGACGTTCCCAACGTTGTTTTCCCCTGCGCAGCTCTCGCAGACGCAGAAACAGGCAAAATCGCAATTTATTACGGCGCCGCAGACACAACCGTTGCCCTCGCCTTCACAACCGTTGATGAAACGATTGATTTCATTAAGAAGAATGATTTGATTAAATAATACAAAAAAACCGCCGAAGCCGTATGGCTTCGACGGTTTAACTTTTTACACTTATGCTTTTGCCGCAAGGCTGATAACATCAATTGCGCCAACGGGACAAACCGCGTGGCACTTGCCGCAGCCTGTGCACTTTTCATAGTCAACCTTTGCGCAGAAACGGTCAATTGTTACCGCACCGACCTCACATTCCTTGACGCACTTCATGCAGCCGATACAACCTGCAGTGCATTCCTTGCGGGTAACTGCGCCTTTATCGTGGTTTTTACAGAGCACAGCCGCCTTGGTTTCTTCAAGCGGCATCATTTCGATAAGACCCTTGGGGCAGGTCTTAACGCACATCTTACACGCCTTGCAAAGATAAGGATTGATGCGTGCAATGCCGTCGCAAATAGTTATTGCATCATATTCACAAACAGCCATGCAATCGCCGAAACCTATGCAGCCGTAGATACATTCTTTCGGGCCGCCGAAAATCTGAGTTGCCATTTTGCAGCTCTGAACACCTTGGTATTCAAGCTTGGTTGCGGCGTTGATGTTGTGACCCTGGCAAAGCACAACAGCCGCCATGGGTTTAACCTCTCCCGCCGCAAGACCCGTTATTACGCCGATAGCCTTTGCGGTGTCGTTTCCGCCGGGGGCACAGAGAGCGGTGTCGGTTGTTTCTCCCTTTGAAAGCGCGGCAGCATAACCGTCACAGCCGGAATATCCGCATGCGCCGCAGTTGGCACCGGGCAAACATTCTCTGATTTTTTCTGCTTTTTCGTCAACGGGAACAGCAAAAACCTTGGAGGCAATTGAAAGACCGAGACCTGCGATAAGTCCGATAGCAGCAACGATTATAACTGCCAGTAAAATAGGATTCATTTCGTTACCTCCTTAACCGAAAATGCCGTCAACAAGGCCTGTGAAGCCCATGAATGAAAGGGAAACAATTGATGCCGCAATCAGAACAATAGGCAGACCGTGAAGGAATTTAGGAATATCGCAGCCTTCAAGCCTGCTGCGCACACCTGAGAATATAACCATGGCAAGCATAAATCCGATGCCTGCACCGACACTGTTAATCATTGACTGAATAAAATTATATTCCTTGGTAATGTTGAGAAGAACAACGCCGAGAACAGCGCAGTTTGTTGTGATAAGCGGCAGATAAATGCCAAGTGCATTATAAAGCGGGGGCATAAACTTTTTAAGAATGAGTTCAACAAGCTGAACAAGAGCCGCTATAACAAGAATGAAAACGATTGTCTGAAGATAATCCAATCCGTTGGCAACAAGAAGATATTTGTTAATTGGATATGTAACCGCAGTTGCAAGAGCCATAACAAATATAACCGCAGCAGACATGCCGACAGCCGTATTCAGCTTCTTTGAAACGCCGAGGAAGGGACAGATGCCGAGGAACTTGCAAAGAACAAAGTTTTCGGTAAGAATAGCCGTAAGAAGAATTGAAAGAGCTATTTTCATGCTGTTTCACCCTCCTTCTTTTCGCTGCATTCCTTGCCTTCAGCAAGAATTGCGCAGTTTTTAGCCATGGGGCATGCCTGACAGCCGCCGAGACCTGCTCTGGGCTTGCCTTTCTTTTCGGCGAGCTTGTTGGCACATGCCATAAGCAAACCAAAGGTGAGGAATCCGCCGGGAGCAAGAATGAACACCGTCATGGGAGAGATAACTCCGTCTTGAGGAATAAGAGTAAAGCCGTTAAAGCCGTTGAGAACGTTATCTCCGAAGAGAACAAGAAGATTCTGTGCGCCGGCAAGGAAGGTGCCTGCGCCGAGAATTTCTCTGACAGATGCCATAAGGCAAAGCGCGATTGTGAAGCCGACGCCCATGCCGAGGCCGTCAACAGCAGATGCGATAACGGAATTTTTGCCTGCAAACGCCTCTGCTCTGCCGAGAATAATGCAGTTAACAACGATAAGAGGAAGGAAGACGCCGAGTGCCGCATCAAGCGCGGGCACAAACGCCTTGACTATCATCTGCACGATTGTAACAAAAGATGCAATAACAACGATATAGGCAGGAATTCTTACCTTATCAGGAATAATCTTTCTCAGAAGAGAGATAACGATGTTTGAGCATATAAGAACAATCATCGCTGAAATACCCATACCGAGCGCATTGACAACGCTCGTTGAGGTTGCAAGCGTGGGGCATGTTCCGAGAACAAGACGGAAAACAGGATTTTCGGCAATAAGACCTTTGGTAAATTCCTTACCGAGCGATTTCTTTTCAGCCATTGTTCTCACCTCCTGCTGCTTCTATTGCGGCATTGACCGCATTAACAACTGCTCTCGAGGTGATTGTTGCACCGGTGAGAGCGTCAATTGAATTTTCGCCCGCCTTGTCTTTTGAAACAGTAATTCCGTCAACAAGACCGACAAATTTATCACGGAAGCTCTTTTCAGCCGCCTTTGCGCCGAGACCCGCGGTTTCGGAATGCGAGAGAATGTTGATACCCGTTACCTTGCCGTCAGAGTCAACACCGGTCATAACGGAAATATCACCGCCGTAGCCTTTGGCAATATTAACAACAACGTGACCGATGATTTCGCCGTTTTCATCAAGGGCTGTAACAACACTTGCGCCGTTAACTTCTTTTTCTTCGCCAAAGCTCGCCGCATCGGCAAAAACAACCTGTCTTGATTTTATTTCGGTTTCAATTGCAAGCTGTTCGATAATCGGAGCTGTCACATCGTTTGTGAGACCGAGAAGAGCAGTTGCAACAAGGCAGATAACAAAAAGGGTGACTGTCGGAACAAGATATTCCTTTAAGCTTTTCATTTTGCTTCAGCCTCCTTTGACTTTTTTTCTTTAACCGTGCCAAAGGGCTTTGGAGCCATAATTGTTTCGATATGCGGAACAAGAAGGTTCATGATAAGAATTGCAAAGGATACGCCTTCGGGAAGAGAAGCAAAAAGTCTGATAACGCAGGTTAAAAGACCGCAGCCGATACCGAAAACGATTTTTGCATTTGATTTTATGGGGCTTGTTGAATAATCGGTTGCCATAAAGAAAGCACCGAGAAGAAGTCCGCCGCCCATAAGCTGGTATGCAAGGAATTCAAAATCGAATTTACCTGCGATAAGCATAACAACCGCAACCGTGCCGATATATGCAAGCGGGATTTTCAGAGAAATAACCTTTCTTGCAATAAGATAGATTCCGCCGATTATGAGAGCAACGGAGCAGGTTTCGCCAAGGCTGCCGCCTCTGACACCGAGGAACATATCAAGCAGCGAGGGAAGTTCTTCTGTTGCTTCACCGCCGATAATCGCAAGCGGAGTTGCTGTTGAAACGGCATCTGTTTTCCAGGAAAGAGGAGCTGTCCAATTACCCATCGCCTGACCGAAGGAAATAAGAAGAACTATTCTTGCAGTTATTGCGGGGTTTGCAAAGTTCTGACCGATGCCGCCGAAAAACTGTTTGACAACAACTATTGCAAAGAAGCTGCCGACAGCCGCCATCCACAGAGGAATGCTGACGGGAAGATTGAACGCAAGGATAAGACCGGTCACAACGGCACTCAAATCGCCGATTGTATTGTGACGCTTCATAACCTTTCTTGCAACGAATTCGGAAAGAACTGCCGAAATAACCGTTGTTGCGGTAACCGCAAGAGCTCTGGGTCCGAAGATAACCGCGGATGCTATAAGAGCAGGAATGAGA
>JAZLCS010000040.1:0-1614 GCA_045614385.1 Acutalibacteraceae bacterium
AATATTATACACTATATTTATAAATAATGCAACGAAAAAACCGCTTGCTTTTAATTAAAATAATTGTATAATATATCTAAAATATATAATCTATGGTGAATTTATTGTGAAATGTTCGGTTTGTCCGCGCGAATGCATGGCGGAAAGAAAAAGCGAATACGGTTTTTGTTCGGTAGGCGAAGGCTTTAAAGTTGCCAGAGCAGCACCCCATTTTTGGGAAGAACCTTTTATAAGTGGCGTAAACGGCTCGGGAACGGTTTTCTTTTCGGGTTGTAATCTCGGCTGCGTATATTGCCAGAATTATGAGGTCAGCCACAGCGCATTCGGCAAGGAAATCAGCGACATCCGGCTGATGAAAATTTTTGATTTGCTGATAGAAAAAGGCGTTCACAACATAAATCTGGTGACTCCGACTCACTATGCGCCCATGCTTGCAAGGGTGCTTGAAAAATATGATTCGCCCGTTCCCGTTGTCTGGAATTCTTCGGGCTATGAAAAGGTTGAAACGTTGGAAATGCTTGAAGGGCTTGTGGATATATACTTGCCCGACATTAAATATTTTGACAGCGCACCCGCTCTGAAATATTCGGGGGCAGAGGATTATTTTGAGTTTGCTTCTGCGGCGGTGCTTGAAATGTTCCGCCAGGTCGGTTCTCTTGAACTTGATGAAAACGGAAACGCAAAGAAGGGAATTGCAATCCGTCACATGGTATTGCCGGGCAATATTTCCCAGGCAGTCAAGGTGTTTTCGTGGGTGCATGATAATTTGCCGCCTGAAACATATATCAGCGTTATGAGGCAGTATACACCTTTCGGAAAGGCAAAGGATATGCCTCCTATAAACCGAAAGCTTTCATCAAGGGAATATGCCATCGTGAAGGATAAAATTCTTGCTCTCGGATTTGAAAATTGCTGTTTTCAGAGCAAAGAATCGTCAACGGAAGAATTTATTCCAAATTTTAATCTTGAAGGTGTTGACCTTTTATGAAATATTTGTTAAATTATATTAGTAAACTTTAATTGGAGGTTCTAATTATGGCAAAAGGAAACGGATTTTTCGGTGAATTCAAAAAATTCATCATGAGAGGTAATGTTATTGACCTTGCAGTCGGCGTTATCGTCGGCGGCGCATTCCAGACAATCGTAAAGTCGCTTGTCGATGATGTCGTTATGCCTGTTATCAGCCTTGCAACCAAGGGAATTAACTTTGCAGATTTGTTTATCGCTCTTGACGGCGGTGAATACGCAACTCTCGCAGCCGCTCAGGAAGCAGGCGCTGCAACCCTTAACTACGGCAACTTCATCAGCTCGGTTCTCAATTTCATCATTATGGCATTCGTTGTTTTCCTTCTTGTTAAAGGAATTAACACGGTTGCAGAAAAATCAAAGAAGAAAGAAGAACCCGCAGCTTCCGAAGAGCCTACAACCAAAGAATGCCCCTTCTGCAAGAGCGAAATTGCAATCGGTGCAACAAGATGCCCCAATTGCACATCAGAGCTTTAATATCTTAATAAGTCGAAATAAGCGCAGAGCGGCAGCTTTGCGCTTTTTCTGAAAATATAAGGAGATTATTAATGAAATTAGGTTTTATCGGAACGGGAAATCTTGCAAGCG
>JAZLCS010000041.1:0-16136 GCA_045614385.1 Acutalibacteraceae bacterium
CAATGTTGCTGTTTCGGAAGAAGAATTCAAGAAGAATGTTGAAACAGGTGACAGCTGGAGACCTCAGTATGACTATCTGCTTTTCAAAAAGAGCATTGATATCAATTACGGCGCAGCAAGAGTTTCAAAATAACTTGGAGGCAATGAATATGACCGTAACAGCTCATTCGGGTGCATTTGGCACTCCGGATAACACGATTGAAAACATAACAAAAGTGCTTGCGGAAAAATGTGATGTTATTGAAGTGGATGTTACTTTCCGAAAAGACGGAACACCGGTTATTATTCATAAAAACAAGGCTGATGACAACGAGGGTGTTCTTTTACGCGATGCATTCGAACTCATTTCATCAAGCAAAAGCATGTTGATAAATCTCGATATAAAATCAACAGCTAATCTTTCGGCGGTTGATGCTCTTCTGCAAGAATTCGGGATTTTTGACAGAGCGTTTTATACGGGAGTTCCCGAAGATTGGGTGGATACGGTTAAAAGCAATTCGGCAGTTCCGTATTATCTGAATCTGAAAGTTAAAAGATGGAACAGAAACAGCAAAAAAGCGGCAGAAAGAATTGCTGAAAAAATCAAAAAAACAGGTGCCATAGGCATGAATGTCAATTATTCAAATGTGACGGGAACTTTGGTTTCTGTGCTTCATGAGAACGGTATTCCGATTTCTGTCTGGACTGTTGACGATGAGAAAACCGCAAAGCGCTTTGTTTCTCTCGGCGTTGACAACATAACAACTCGCAGACCCGATATAATAAGATGATTTTCAAAAGCATTATTTCGAGCCGTTCCGCCAAAACAGCGGAGCGGCTTTATGCTATTTATTTATCAATAATATATATAAAGATATTGAAAATGCAAAACTTGTGTTGTAAAATAATTTCAGATAGCTTAAATCCTGTTTATGAGGTGACAAAATGATTAAAATTGCAAAAGATGCCGGAGCGGATAATCTGACTCCGTCGGTTCCGCAGTATTTTTCATGGATTAACAACACCAATGAAGGCTCAACGGAAGAACAAACGCTGATTAATCTTGAATTTTTCAAATATCTGAAAGATACCTACGGAATGCAAATAAAAATCTATGCATGGGACGCGGGTAATTTTGACGGTGCAAGCGAGGGTTACGGCAATGTTAACGGCCCAAAATTCCGTGCACAGTATCCCGAGGGTTATAAAAATGTTGTAAAGAAGGCGGAGGAACTCGGTATCCGCTTCGGTCTTTGGGGCAGCCCCGACGGATACGGCGACACTCCCGAGCAGGAAAAAGAGCGCTTTGAGTTCTTTGTGCATTTATGCAAGGACTATAATTTTGCGCTTTTTAAGCTTGACGGCGTATGCGGCAGGCTTCGCCCCGAAAAGGCGGGTGTTTTTGCCGAGATGCTTAAGGAATGCAGGAAGTATTCACCCGATTTGGTTGTTCTCAATCATCGCCTTGATTTCTATGAGGCGGAAAAACATATCACAACCTATCTTTGGAACGGCGACGAAACCTATGTTGATGTGCTCACCTGCAATAAACAGACGGCTATGCATCACAGAGGCTTCATGTTTACAAGAGGCCATACGGATAATCTTGAAAGGCTTGCAGAGGATCACGGTGTATGCATTTCTTCGAACGTTGATTATTTTGAGGATGAGCTGATTTATCAGGCTTTTAACCGTTCGTTGATTCTTGCCCCCGAAATATACGGCAACCCGTGGTTTATGCGTGATGATGAGCTGCCCAAGCTTGCGAGAGTTTATAATCTTCACGCAAGAAACGCAAAAATTCTTGTTAACGGAACCGTGCTTCCCGAATCATATGGCTGCAATGCCGTTTCAAGAGGCAGCAGCACAAAAAGATTTGTTTCAACAGGCAATAATTCTTGGGAAACCAAAACTGTCCGCATGCATATCGGTGAAGAAATCGGAATTTCAACCGATTTACCGCTTGAGGTTAATATACACCACCCTTATGAAAAGCATCTGGGAACATTTTCTGTCGGCGACTCAGTTGATATAGAACTTATGCCTTTCAGAGCAACGCTTGTTGAAATTTCCGTTGCAGAAGAGGCGGAGCCGATGCTGATAAACTGCGAATATGAGATAGTCAGAGAGGAGGTTGACGGGACTCCTCTTGAAGTGAAAGTTTTGAAGTGTGACGGTTCGGATATAAAATTGCGTGTAAACGGAATCGAAAGCTTCTTTATGTGCGGAAGTGTTTGCGATTTCAAAGAAAAAGCTCCCGTATTTCTCGGCGAACTGACCGAAAACCGAAGTAATCCCGCGAATGGTGAAAAGCTGTATGAAACCGCGATGTTTGCAGTGAATAACGATGCACTTGAAAAGCGAACAGTACTCCGTTCGGGTGAAACAAAAATTCCTCAGGTTCAGGCGGCAAGAGATGCTTTCTTTGAACAGGAACGCTACCGGCTCCGAGGCTGTGAGGCTGCTAATATGTTTGACGGCGATGAGAATACCTTCTTTGATTCTCAAAGCAAAACATATTGTGATATGAATCTCAGGGTTCAGGGCGGCTGTCTGAGAGTTGATTTCGGTGAGATATTTGAATGCGACAGCGTTGAAATTGATTTCTTTTCGGCTGATTATCCTACACGCGAGGTTGAAACGCAAAAACTTGCGCTTACGGCAGAATATGCAGTTGATTTTGATGCTTGGAAAAGCTCTCGGAATGTTGTGTTAAATACCAAAAGAGATAATTACAGGGCAAAAATCATCAAGTTTACAGAACATACAATATACGATTTGCCGGGTAAAATCATTACCGCGTCTTATGCTGTTAACGATAAAATCAGATATTTCAGAATTGACAATCCTGTTGACAGAATTTATTCCGTGAGGCTTATAAAAGACGGCAGAGAGCTTGCTCTCAATTCGCCCTCGGCAAATAACTTGCAGGCGCATTATCGTTATAAAAAGCTCAAGGAGATAAAATTCGGTGAGTTTGTTGTTCCCGAATATAACAAAGGTTCGAAACTGACTGTTGCGGTCAACGGTGTTCACGGCGAAGAATGTGTATATTGCGTTGCTGAAATCGGCGGAAAGCTTGCGGGCTTTCCTGAAAGGGCTCCCGATTATAAAGCCAATCAGTGGGAACACTGCGTTTGCGGTTCCGATAAAAACAACACGTTTTTTATGGAGCTGCCTGAAGGGCTTGAAGGGCAGAAGATAAAAGTATATACTCTGTTTACCCGCGGAAGCAAATTTAAAGACGTAACATGCAACGTCTACATTTCACCAAGGCATTGAAAATGAACAAAGCTCGAAATTTTACAGTTATAAAATGGTGGTGATTCTGTGAAGAAGCAGGCACTCAATCCGTATTTGCCTTCATATGAGTATGTTCCTGACGGAGAGCCGCATGTTTTTGGCGATAGGCTTTATATTTACGGCTCTCACGATTCTTTTGGCGGAAAGCAGTTTTGTGAAAAAGACTATGTTTGCTGGTCTGCGCCTATTGATGATTTGTCCGATTGGAAATACGAAGGTGTTATATACCGCAAAAATCAGGACCCGAAAAATAAAAGCGGAAAAATGAGAATGTTTGCGCCTGATGTGTGCCAAGGTGCGGACGGCAGGTATTATCTTTATTACGGGCTGAGCTTTTTTCCTTCAATCAGTGTTGCTGTTTGTGATAAGCCGGCGGGGGAATTTGAGTTTTACGGATATGTAAAACACCCGGACGGAACACTGTACGGAAGGAAAAAAGGGGATTATTTCCCTTTTGATGCGGGCGTTATTAATGATAACGGTAAAGTGTTTTTGTGTTCAGGTTTCAGTCCCAAGGTATGGTACCTGCGTTTGGCGATTGATTTGATAAGCCCTGTAAAGGGGGCCGACGGCAACCAGATTGCTGAACTTGATGACGATATGCTGACTGTTAAAGCTTTGAAACCGCTGATTCCCGGTGCAGATAACAGCAGCGGCACGGGATTTGAAGGTCATGAATTTTATGAAGCAAGTTCAATCAGAAAATTCGGCAGTAAATACTATTTTATTTATTCTTCAATTCTTTCTCATGAGCTGGCATATGCCGTCAGCGATTATCCGGACAAGGGATTTGTTTTTTGCGGTATGCTCCATTCAAATGCGGATATAGGTATTAACGGCAATTTAAAACCTGTTAATTATTGGGGTAACAATCACGGTTCGGTTGAACGCATTGGCGATAAATATTATGTTTTCGGTCACCGGCATACATATTGGCGTGAGTGCTGCAGACAGGGTGTTGCCGAAGAAATAAGAATGGACAAAAACGGATTTTTTGAGCCTGCGGAAATGACATCCTGCGGTCTGAACGGCAAGCCTCTCGGTCTCGGCAGATATGAAGCGGGTATTGCCTGCAATCTTTTTGCAAAAGCAGGTGCTGAAAAAAGTGTATTTTTTAAAAACAAAAAGAAGACAGTGTTGCATCCCTGTATCATGCAAACAGGTGATGACAGAGAGAAAAATCCTTGCCAATATATTCATAATATGCGTGACGGAAGCGTTGCGGGCTTTAAATATTTTGAATGCGATTGCAGCGAGCTTGTGCTGACCGTTAAAGGCGGCAGCGGCAGAATTGATGCTTTATTCGATTTGAGTGGTTCACCGTCGGCAACTGTTGAGCTTCAAAAGAGCGATGACTTTATTGAATATGTGTTGCCGTTCAGAATGGTTGGTAAAAAAGCTCT
The DNA here is from genome assembly GCA_045614385.1 of Acutalibacteraceae bacterium. Lineage (GTDB taxonomy): Bacteria > Bacillota > Clostridia > Oscillospirales > Acutalibacteraceae > CAG-177. Next base: position 4,686 of record JAZLCS010000041.1, read on the forward strand.
CTATTTAAAATATTCGGGTTCAGGAAGCATTGATTTGCTTGCTGTTGAATTAAGGTAAAGGAGGAAATGGTTTATGGGTTCAAAAACAGTTTCGGCTCAGAAACTTCAAAAAAATCAGGCGAAAATTCAAAAAGAAATTGCAAGGCTTGAAAAAGAAAAGGCAAGACCCCAAAAGGGCGGATATCTCGCTTTTTTAATTCTGATAATCTGTATTGTTTATATTACGGACGAAATTGCATCTCAGATTCAGACTTTAATGAAAACCGAGATTGCAACCGATTTGCTTGCCAAATACGGTGAAAGTTCAATCGGCGTTCTTGATATTCTCGGAATTGTTGCTTTTCCGTTTCAGGCTCTTTCTTTGCTATATAAGCCGCTTTCGGATAGATACGGCAGAAAGCTTTTCCTTGTTATTAACACTTTTGGCATGGGAATTGCTTTGCTGTTCATATTCCTTTCGGATAATTTGGTGCTGTATGTTATCGGTTCAACGCTTGCCGCTTTTTTTGTACCTCATGATATGCAGGTTGTTTATATAACCGAATCCGCTCCTCCAAAACACAGAGCAAAAATATATTCAATTGTAAAAGGTGTTTCAACCTTTGGAATAATGCTTATTCCTTTCCTGCGCCGCACTCTTATGACAAACGCTTCAGAGTGGAGAATGGTTTATCTTGTTCCCGCTTTGCTCGGCGTAGCCGTTTCTCTTGTTGCGCTCATGACTCTTAGAGAAACAGATGCGTTTATCGAATCACGTCTTAAGTTTCTGCGAATGACAGATGAAGAAAGAGAAGCGGCAAAAACCGCAAAAGACTCCTCTGAGTCTCAAGGCGGATTGATTGCAGCGTTCAAATTTGTTGCCCACCACAAGCAGCTTCGCTGGCTTTATGCGGCGGTTGCTTTCGGAACTGTCGGTGTTCTTGTAACAATGCAGTATCAGGCAATTATTTCTTATGGCTATGCTCAGGCATATCTTTCACAAGGGCTTTATAATTCCCTTGAGGCTGCATTGGATGCAGTTTCGGTCGGTGCGGTAACATCAGCGCTGTTTATGTTCCCGATCGGAAGCGGAGTTATTCAGCTTTCACACGGTTTTATTTCTGATAAGTGGGGCAGAAAGCCTGCTATCGTAACAATGGCGGCGGCAACAATAGTTTCGCTCATCATCTTTTCCGCCGGTTCTGAAAAAGCTTGGAATCCTTATCTTGTCGGATTTTTCAGCGGAATGTGCGTAGGCAGCTTCTGGGCATGCACGGATATCAACTGCATGATGGTTGGTGAATCTTCGCCGACAAACCTTCGTTCTTCAATTATTTCGCTTCAGATGTTTGCTTTGGGTATAGGATATGTTGTTACTTACTGCGTCGGTCTGCCGCTTATTACTTATTTCGGCAATTCTTCAATACCGACAGTTTCTCTTTGCCTTGCACTGCCCAGCCTTATAGTTTCTCTTGTTATTCTTATTCTTAAAACAAAGGAAACAAAGGGTACAAATCTTTCTTCTGTTACGGGCAGAGAATGGGATTAATTGAAATACAAAAAATAAAATTGGGACGGATATGATTTTTGGATAAAAAGAAGCTTTATATTTTAACTTATGACCACGGCGGTTATGTTCTCTGGAAGGATGAGGTTAAACCGAGACTTAAGAAAATTTTTGAGTGGATGGAAAAATATCCGAAGCTCAGAATCGGACTTGATTATGAATCATTTACTTTTGATGAGTTTTCAAAGGAAGATCCCGAAACAGTCGAAATGATCGGAGAATTGCTTCGGAAATATCCCGACAGAGTCGGTTTGGGCGCAACAACCTATGCACAGCCGCTTTCTCTCACTATTTCGGAGGAATCCAATGCACGCCAGCTTGTTTACGCGGTTCGTACCAATAAAAAGTTTTTCGGCAAAACACCTAATGTTTATTGCATTTCAGAATTTGCGCTCAATAATCAGACCCCTCAGCTTGTAAAACTTTGTGGCTATGAAGCAGCTGTTCTGCGTTCCCATGTTATGGGCTACGGATATCCGAGAACTTTTGATTCGGCATGGGGCAGATGGATAGGCAAAGATAAAACGGAGATTCCCGCCGTGCCAACCTATGATAAGCAGGGCAGGGGGTTTAACTGTTGCACGGTTGATAACTGGATTCTTTCAAGATGGCCTGAGAATAAGCTCTATTCACTTGAGGATTTTGAAGAAATGTTTTCAAAATATTCTCCTCTGCTTGCTTCAAGATATGATGATTTAACACAGCCGATTGAAGAATTGACGGAATATATTGAAACAAAAGAGAATTATGAATATGTTCTTCTGGAGGATATTCCCGGGCTTTACGGCGAAGCAAAGGATGAGCTTGCCACTACCGATAACGATTTCCATGTTCAGATGCCTTGGGGCTATTGCGGTAACGAGATATTTAACGGAGTGCGTGAGGCTGAGGTTGCGGCTGTGCAGGCTGAAAAGCTTAATGCTCTTGCCGTTATGCTCGGAGCACCTTCGCAGCAGGAAAAGCTTGATGAGGCGTGGAAATATGCTCTTGCGGCACAGCATCATGATGTAACAATCTGCGGCTTGCTTGACCTGTCGCGTCGCTTTATTCCCGTTTCTCTTGAGGCTTCCGAATTTGTTAAAAATGAATCGTTCAAAGCAATTTCAAGCCGTTTTTCTGCAGTTGACAGCGAATCTCTGTTGCTTTGCAATTTGCATTCTTTTGCTGTTGACGAATGGATAAAACATGCAGACCGCTATGTTCATGTTGAGCTGCCGCCTTTTACCGTTAAAGCTGTTTCTATCAGTGAAGAGAAATTTGACTATTCATGGTCGCCTGAAAACGGCGAGCTTATAACGCCGCTTTACCGTATTAAGCTGACGGATAAGGGCATTGCTTATATTTACGATAAGGCAAATAAACGCCGTATATTTGATAACGGTGATGGTGAGCTTTTCAGTGCATGTGTTGATAATATCGACTGCGTTTCAAGCGGCAAATGGGAGGTTGAAATCACTTCTGTCGGTGCAACAGCCGTTCAAAGCGGTTTTATCGGCAGCATCCCTTATGTGTTTGAGATGAGATTTAACGGCGATTCTCCGCGTATTGACTGTAAGGCACGTTTTGAAGTTCATGAAAACAGAGTCGGCAGAATTGATGAAAAGGCAGGGCTTATGAAGTCACTGACCGTTGACGGTCATCTTCACGAAAGCAAGCTTTGCTTCAATATGAATCTTTGCCTTGACAAAGAGCGCAGAATGGTTCGCGATTTACCCTATTCGATTTCCGATTGGAGCGGAGATGTCCGTGTGACCGAAGATTATTGGTACAAGTCTGATTATATTATTATTGATGAAAAGGTTTCACGGGAGGAATCCTTTAACTCATCAACATATCTTAACGGTATCTATTGGATTTGCCTGCGTGACAGCAATCAGGGTTTTGCTGTTTTAAACAGGGGATGCATGGGTTCCGCCGTTAACGGAAACCGTTTGTCAGTCCCTCTTCTGTATTCAAATTCTTATCTGTGCGGCACAAAAATTCTTGACGGTGTTTATGAGGATGAATTTGCTCTTTTGCCCTTTGATTCTTCTCTTTCGGACGCTGACCTTCACCGTAAGGCTGTTTCATATGTATATCAGCCGACTGTTATGAATTCGGAAAAGAGCAACGGTGATTTATCTCAGCATACCGCGGCAACACTTAAAACAAGCGGCGGCGAGGTTGTTTTAACAACAATCTATCCCGAGAACGGCAACGTTCTGGCTCGTTTCTGCAATTATTCCGATGAAGCGGCAACGGCTGAGCTTGAATTCTTAAATGGTGTGGTAAGTGCGGAAACCGACTTGCTTGGCAATGAAACTGCTGCTGTCTCAGAGGGTAAACTCAGCTTCCGCCCATGGGAAATCAAAACAGTAAAAATAAAGATTTGACAAAAAGAAAGCCTGCGGTGAACGCAGGCTTTTCCTTTTTCTGATATATGCTCAGGGAAGTATATATTTGCTCTTATAATTGTTGAATTTTTCAGCGAAATCTTTGTTATCGGCAGATTTATAATCTCTAAGATATTCGTGCGCATCAAACACCGATTCGACGATACGGATAAGGCAAACGGCGATATTTGAGCAATGGTCAGAAACACGTTCATAATTCGTCAGCAAATCGGAAAGAACAAAACCAAGCTCGATTGTGCTGTTGCCGCCGGCCAGCCTGTTGATATGTCTGTTTCTTATTTCCGAAAGCAAAGAATCAATTACTTGCTCCAAAGGTTCGATTTCAAGCGCAAGCGATATATCTTTTCTGGAAAAGGCTTCAACTGTTTTTTCAAGAATTTCTTTAATTGCTTCTGTTGCGGTTTTAAGCTCTTTTTCGGTGCTTTCGGAAAAACGCATTCCTTTTTCACTGATTTCTTTTGCTGATTTCATTATATTGACCGCATGGTCTCCGATTCTTTCAAAATCGCCTATTGCGTGCAGAAGAGTTGCAACAGTATTGCTGTCATCATCTGTTAAGTCACAGCTTGTAATTTTTACAAGAAAAGAGCCTATTTTATCTTCATATCTGTCAAGCGTTTGTTCATTTTTTATGATATCATCAGCCGATTTTTGGCTGTATTTTTCTGTTAAATCGATTGACTGAATAAGTGTTTCAACAGCAAGTTGCCCCATTTTCACCGTGTGGTTTCTGCTTTCGGAAACGGCGAGCGACGGCGAAAAGAGAAGCCGGTCATCAATAAATACGCTTTTCCCTTTGTCATCTTTAACCGTTTTTTCGGCAAGTCTTTCAAGCTGACTTGAAAACGGAAATAATATTACGGTTGTTGCAATGTTGAAGACGCTGTGGATAACAGCTATGCCTGAGGGAGCAATAGCTTTGTCGGCGAAAGAAAAATCAAAAAATGCATTTGACATATAAAATCCTGTCAGCAGTATTGCGGTTCCGATAAGATTGAAATAAACATGAATTGCCGCAACTCTTTTTGCGTTTTTGCTTACTCCTATGCTTGAAATAACCGCGGTGACGCATGTTCCGATATTCTGCCCCATGATAATCGGGATTGCCATGCTGTGAGAAAGAGTACCCGTAAGCGAAAGTGCCTGTAAAATGCCGATGGCTGCGGAAGAGCTCTGAACAACGGCAGTTAAAACAGCACCGACAAGTAACCCGAGAACGGGATTGTTAAACATAACCATAATTTCGCGGAATTCTTTCATTTCGGAAAGGGGAGCCATTGAATCGCTCATCATTTCCATGCCGAACATCAGAATGGAAAAGCCGATGAAGATGCCGCCGATATCCTTTGTGCGGCTTTTTTTTGAAGCAGTTATAAGCAGTATTCCGACAAAGGCAATTATCGGCGAAAATGAGGAAGGTTTCAGTAAGTTCATAATAAGATTGTTGCTTTCAATTCCTGCAAGGCTCAGCAGCCATGCCGTAACCGTTGTGCCGATATTTGTGCCCATAATAACTCCTACCGATTGCCTTAGCTGCATTATTCCTGAGTTAACAAGACCCACCAGCATAACCGTGACAGCCGACGAGGATTGGACTGTTGCTGTTATTGCAATACCCGACAAAAGTGCATTGAATGGCTTGTCTGTTATTTTTTTCAGTGTTTTTTCAAACTTACTGCCCGCGGTTTTTTCAAGCTCTTCTGACATTGTGTTCATGCCGAAAAGAAAAAGTGCAAGTCCGCCGAAAAAAGAAATCAGATTAAAAACAGTCATTGACAGACCTCCTGTTGTTGACAGCCATGCGAGATGCAAACAAAATTGATCCGACAGTCAATTCTAATGGTTCATAACCGTGAATATACTGTTTATTATTCTAACCTGAATAAAATAAAAAATTTGATGTTATGAATTTTTGTTTCAATATGTGACAAAAATAAAAAAGCCGAACCCTTTTACAGAGTTCGGCAGAATTGATAACATAGAATAGGAAAAGTTAAGCTCAGCTTAACCGAGAATCTTTTCAATTGCGGAGATTTCTGCGCAAAGGCAAAGAATCTCAACCGCTTTGCAGAGTTCGTCCCTTGACGGGAAGGTGGGGGCAATGCGGATATTTTTGTCTTCGGGGTCTTTGCCGTAAGGGTAGGTTGCGCCTGCGCCTGTCAGAGTAACGCCTGCTTCTTTGCAGAGAGCAACCGTTCTTTTTGCACAGCCTTCATATACGTCAAGGCTGACAAAATAGCCGCCGTTAGGCTTTGTCCATGAGGCGATGCCCTTATCGCCGAGATTGTTTTCAAGAGCAACAAGAACCGCTTCGAACTTCGGCTTAAGAATTTCAGCATGCTTAAGCATGTGGGCTTCAACGCCCGCTTTGTCTTTGAGATAGTTCACGTGGCGAAGCTGGTTGATTTTGTCATAACCGATTGTCTGAACGGTCATTCTGTTTTTAATGGCTTTTATATTTGCATCAGAAGCGGCAAGAACAGAGATTCCCGCGCCGGGGAAGGTAACTTTTGAGGTCGAAGTAACTTCGATAAAGAAATCTTCGCTGCCGTATTCCTTGGCAATTTCAAAAATATTAAGCAGCTTGTCGGGCGTTTCGTTGATGTGGTGGATGCAATATGCATTGTCCCAGATAACTCTGAAATCCTTTGCAGCGGGCTTAAGAGCGGCAAAGCGACGAACTGTTTCGTCGGAATAGGTTGTGCCCGAGGGGTTTGAATACATGGGAACGCAAATAACTCCCTTAACCTTTTCATCCTTGACAAGCTCATCAATCATGTCCATATCAGGGCCGTTTTCGTTTGTGGGGATGTTAATCATTTCAATGCGAAATTGCTCAAGGATTGAAAAATGTCTGTCATAGCCGGGAACGGGGCAGAGGAATTTAATTCCGTCCTGTTTCATCCAAGGTTCTGCACCTGCGCCGAAAAGCATGCACTGAGCAATATAATCATACATAATTGTGAGGCTGGCATTGCCGAAAACAATGAGATTTTCAGGCGCAACATCAAGAATTTCGGAGAAAAGTTTTTTGCATTCGGGGATTCCGTCAAGAACTCCGTAGTTGCGAACATCAAAGCCGTTTGATGCCTTGAAATTGCCGAGAAGAGCAGGGTCGAGCATATCATTGGTTATTTCAAGCTGGTCGGCGCCGGGCTTGCCTCTGGACATGTCAAGCTTAAGACCCATTTCTTTATATGAATTATATTTTTCAGTGAGAACTGCGAGACGCTCGTTCAATTGCTCACGGGAAAGACTTTGAATCTGCATTAATAAAACCCTCCAAATTTAATTGCTAAACTTTGTATATTCTATAATATACGTCGCAATTTTGCAAGTGTTATTTTGAAATCTTGCAAAATTTTGTTGATATGCACATAAAAAACAGCGAAAAATGCATTTGAGTAATATATTTGTGTGCAAAATTTTCGGCAATTGACACATCGTTTCTTGTTGTGCTATAATTCGATTGTTAATATTTGCATGTGCGAGGTAATGAAAAATGGAGAGAACAGTCAGCTATAAAATAAAAAATCCATATGAAAGTGTTGCGGGTCTTATCGGCAATAGCTCCAATCATTACAAGACCAATTTACATACACATTCAACCTACAGCGATGCCAACAACACAATGACGGAAATGGTTGAGGGCTTTTATGACAATGATTTTGATATTCTCGCTTTTGCCGAGCATGGAATTTTAGGTAAAGAGTGGGACAAAGAGCCTTCCATTATTCCTCTTTTTCTTTTTCAGAATCTTTGGCACGGCAAACGCTGCCACCCCACAACCGCGCAGTATCGCGCAATCCTTGACGGCACTCATAAAACGGCCAAAAACTCGCGTTCAAAGCAGCGCGGTCTGATGTGCGTTCCCGATGCGATTGAAGCAAACATGTTTACTCTCGTTAAAAACCATGTCAACGGTTATTTTACAGACAATGCCTGCGAGGGCATTTTCGGTAAAGAAAATGATTACGAAACACCGATAAGGAAAATCGAAAAAAGCGGCGGTATTTCGCATATCAACCATCCGACCGATTGGCTGATGGCTTATAAAGACCCCGATTGCGCAAAGGTTCCCGAAAATGTTGAATTTTTTGCGGATCTTTTCAGAAGATATATGTCGTGCGTAGGCATGGAAGTTCTTAATATGTATGACAGACCTAACCGAAGCGACAGAATTCTCTGGGACGAGCTTCTTAAAAAGCTTATTCCCGAAGGCAAACGCACGGTCTGGGGATTTTCAAACAGCGATGCGCACAGAGTCTGTGAAATTGACACAGCCTTTATGGATTTTATTCTTCCCGAATATTCGCTTGAAAATCTTCGCTCTGCTATGGAAAACGGAACATTTTTCTCTATAGCGCGCTATGCCAAGAACGAGCTGGGCGAAGCCTTCGTCGGCAAAGGCCCGTATCCCGTCGTAACAAAGCTTATTGTTGACGACGATGCTGATACCATTACCTTAACCGGAATAAACTGCAAGGCTATAGAATGGATTGCCGACGGCGAAATCATCAAGAGCAAAATTCTTGAAGAAAACGGTGAAATAACTTCAACAATTAAGCTTGCCGAGCATTCCGATAAAATCAGTTGCTATGTCCGCGCGCAGCTCAAGGGCGATGGCGGAATTTGCCTGACTCAGCCGTTCATTTGCGATGACGGCGACATGTCGAGATTCGCGTCTGAAGTTCCTGCACCAAAGCAGTTGACAAAATCAGAGGAACTTAAGAAGAAGTTTTTTGATACCAGACTCGGTGTAATCATTGACAGAAACATTTTAAGAAAATAAGACCACCCAAGGACGACACTTCACAAGGAAGTTAAGGTTTTTATCGGCTCTTTTCCGTTAATACATCATGAAAAAATCCCGTAATACACAAAGTATTGCGGGATTTTTGTCATTTCGTCTGAACGAAAAATAACCTTATAAAAACTGCTTCGCACCTTAAAATGGGATGGTTTGGATATAGAACAAGGCGAAAAGCACAGAAATCCTTGACGGGTTTCAAGCATTTTCGACGCAGTTATATGCCAAAATATCCATTTTCAAGGCTTAAATTCCTTATGAAGGGTCGCCCGAAGGCGGTCTTAATCTTTTAAAACTCTTTATCAATTACCATCTGACGATAATCAAGCGGTTCAAATCCAAGGCGTCTGTACAGAGCTTTTGCTCTTTCGTTTTCATCACCGACCTCAAGACGGATTCGCTTGATTTTTCCGCTGAATTCTTTTTGAAGAAATTCGAAGAATCTGCTTGAAATTCCAAGATTTCTGAATTCTTCTTCAACAAACAGCTCTTCTATCCACGCCGCCATACCGCCGACCTCTGTTTCAAATTTCATTGAAACGATTGCATAGCCTGCTGTTTTGCCGTTGTATTCAAAAATATAGCCTTTGACAAGCTCGGGGATTTCCAGCGCCGCATCAAAGCAGGAAAGCATCACCTCGTCAGAAGGAAAATGCAGAACCGCAGGCGGTGCATAGAATTTTTTTACCATTATATAAAAACTGTCTTTATCTGAATGCTCAAACTTTCTGAATTTTATATCCATTTTTTGCTTACCTCTCATATTTTATAAAAAATTCGGTAAAAATCCGAAAATAAGCGTTATTTTTGCAAATATAATCAAAAACAAAGAAAATTTTTTGCTTTTTTCTTGACTTAAAAGTTTTTTCTGTTATTATAAATGCATAGGTGATTTTTGGAGTGGATTGATATAATGGATGCAATCGATATCAAAATAATTGAATGCCTGAAAGCTAATTCCAGAGAGAACGCTTCCGTTATCGGAAACAAGGTCAACATGTCCGTTTCCGCAGTAATCGAAAGAATCAAAAAGCTTGAATCAGGCGGTCTTATAAAGCAGTATACCGCCGTGCTTGATAACGAAAAGCTCGGTCTTAACGTAACTGCTTTTGTTTCCGTTTCAACGGACCATCCCAAATATGAAGGTGCCTTCATTGATTTTGTTATAAAGCATCCGCAAATCGTCGAATGCCATTCCGTTACGGGTGACTGCGATTTTATTTTGAAAGTTTTCACCGAATCACCGAAAACGCTTGAAAAGCTGCTTAATGAAATCAAAAGCATCAACGGCGTTTGCGCAACGCAGACCATGATTGCTCTTTCAACAGAAAAAGAAAAATATTCAGCTGATATTGAAGAGGAACAGTGATTATTCCTCTTCAATTTTTATTTTATTGGTATAAATATAATCCTGCAAATACTCTTTCGTTGCTTCAATGTCAAGCACTTCGACCCATTGACCGTTTCTGGTGGTTGCAGTCATATGTTCATCAATGGGAACTCTGTTTTGCTCAATGTCAAATGCAATTATTCCCATTCCTGCTTTATATGCGAGCCCAGTTATTTCCAAGGCAGACATATCGGTCTGTATCAGCGGAAAAATGCTCTGCATGGTTTGTATCAGCTTTGAAATTCCGGCTTTTTTTGCTTGTTCAATAAGAGCAGTGATAACCTTTCTCTGGCGGTATGTTCTCATATAGTCCGAGTCAAGCTTTCTGATTCGGCAATAAACAAGGGCTTTAGCTCCGTCAAGATGAACTTTTTCTCCACTGTCAACGGTATGGCGTGTTGTTTTGTTAATGAACTTTGCTTCCTTTTCGGTAACCTCAACTTCAATGCCGCCGAGGCTGTCAATGATTTGTGTGAACATATCAAAATCAACCATAACATAGTGGTCAATATCAACGCCGAAGTTATACTCAATTGTGTCAACAACAAGTTGCGGACCGCCGTGGCTGCAGGCAGAGTTGAGCTTGCCTTTTTTGCCTTTTGACGGGATTTCAACCCAGCTGTCACGAAGAAAAGATGTGAGCTTGATTTTCATATGCGCAAAGTCAACCGAAACAAGAATCATCGAGTCGGAACGAGAGGAAGAATCCGCGCTGCCGTCAACGCCGAGCAGCAAAATGTTCGAAACGAGGGGGCTGTTTTTCAGTTGTGAAGACGAAATGTATTCATTTGCCTCAAGATCGTTCCTTGTGTAGCCGGATGCTGCGGCAAACACAAAAATAAATGCCGAAGAAAAGAGAAATGCAATAATGAGCACCGTTGCAATGAATTTTAAAAAACGGTGTTTTTTCTTTTTTTGTGGTTTCGGCGGTTCGTTTTCGGGTTCGGGGGATAAGGGCTGCTGATTGTCAAGAAAAACAAAATCAATTTCATCCGAGGAACGCCGCTTTTTTGAAATATATATATCTTCCATGGAATATCCCTTTCACTTTTTTTAATATTCTAACGCAAATAAAGAACATATACAATAGCTTATTTGTAAATATTTTAAATAATATATTTATTTTATTTGACTTTTGATAACAGTTGTTTTAAAATATAACGGAGCGTGCAGCTGAGTGAGTTGGGCAGTCGCGGGCAGCATTGCTGCGTGAGGAAAGTCCGAGCTTCACAGAGCGGGATAACGGCTAACGGCCGCCGAGGGTGACCTTAGGGAAAGTGCAACAGAGATATACCGCTTGCTTTATGCAAGT
>JAZLCS010000042.1:0-14716 GCA_045614385.1 Acutalibacteraceae bacterium
TCATTCACCTTTTTATCGTCTATAAACAGCTCGCCTGATGATATATCCTCAAGTCCTGCAATCATTCTGAGCGTTGTTGATTTTCCGCAGCCCGAAGGCCCGACGAGCACGATGAATTCTTTGTCTTTAATTTCAAAAGAAAGGTCGGGGATAACGGTCACCTTGCCGTTATCAAAAGATTTTGCAACATTTTTGAATTTAATTGTTGCCATTGTTTCACCCCTTGACGGCGCCCGCCACAACGCCGCGGATTATATATTTCTGGCAGAACAGATAGAATATGATTATCGGAAGAATGGCAAGCACAAGCATTGCCATGAGTGCGCCCATGTCTTTGTTGCCGTAGCCGCCGGTCAGTGCCATCTGAACTGCAACCGGCAGCGTTTTGTTTTCGCCTGACCCGAGCACGAGATAAGGCAGTAAATAATCGTTCCATATCCACATGGCGTTGAGTATGGCAACGGTTATTGCCGTGGGCTTGAGAATCGGGAAAACCACAAGAAAAAAAGTTTTAATCGGTCCGCAGCCGTCGATAGTTGCCGCTTCTTCTATTTCGGTCGGTATGCTTTTTATGAAGCCGCTGAACATAAAAACTGAAAGCCCTGCACCGAAGCCGAGATATATGAAAACAATACCGATAAGGTTGTTGAGATTAAGCTCAAATGCATAATAAGTCATGGTATACATAACCATCTGAAACGGTACTATCATGCTGAAAACAAAAAGATAATATATGATTTTTGTAAACCTGTTTTTGATTCTTACAATGTACCAGGCGGTCATTGAGGTTAGAAGAACGATTCCGCCAACCGAAAAAACGGTTATGAATGCCGAATTTGCAAATGAACGCATAAAGTCCGACTGATTGAAGCCTTTTATAAAGTTTTCAAAACCGACAAAAGTTTCCGAATCGGGCAGAGAGAACGGTGCACTTGAAATATAAAAATTACCTTTAACGGAATTAAGAAGAATTATTATTATCGGTGCAAGAAAAAGTGCCGTAAGCAAAAACAGAATAAAATATACAAACAATTTTTTGAGTATGCTTTTTTGCTTCATCAGTGCTCAACCTCCTTTTGCCTCGTTGCCCGAAGCTGAATGAAAGCGATGAGTGCAACGAGCAGGAAGAAAATAACGGCTTTTGCCTGACCCATTCCGTGCCATTGGCCAAGCTTAAGCCCTGTGTGGTCATAAAAAGTTTTATAGATGTCAAGAGCAAGCAGAGCCGTATCGGGCGATTTGCCGTTGAGTGCAAGGTTCTGGTCAAAAAGCTTGAAGGAATTTGTCAGAGTGAGGAATGTGCAAATAGTGACAGAGGGCATAACCATGGGTATGATGACATGAAGAAGGGTTTGGGCAGATGAAGCGCCGTCTATTGCAGCGGCTTCGCTGAGCGACTCCGGGATGTTCTGAATGCCCGCAATATATATTATCATCATATATCCGATCAATTGCCAGTTCATGAGCACAACCAACCCCCAGAAACCGTAATCTGGGTTGTAGGTGATGTCAACGCCGAACAAGCCCAGAATGCCGTTGATTATCAGGCTCCATATATGACCGAGCACGATTCCGCCGATAAGATTAGGCATGAAGAAAACCGTTCTGAAAATATTTGTACCCTTGAACCCTTTTGTCAGAAGCAACGCAATAGCAAATGCAATAACATTGATGGTTACAACCGAAACAACGGTAAATTTGACTGTCAGCCAAAGAGAGTGCAAAAAGGTCTCGTCGGTTGTAAATATCTTAATGTAGTTTGAAAGTCCTACCCACTTGCTCTCATTGACAACCTTGAATTCGGTGAAAGAAAGGTATATGCCCATGATAAACGGCAGGGCAAAAGAAACGATAAAGGCGGCAAGGGTAGGAAGAGCAAATACGGGAAAATATTTTTTTAATGCTTTCTGCATTTTATCAACTCCGAGGATTATATGCTTGCAAGGGTCGATGCGGGCATCGACCCTTGATAAACAGATTATGCCCCGAATTCACTTTTCCATTCTTCAACGGCTAGCTTTTTAACTTCATCCCAGCTTGTTGTACCCTGTGCATATTTAAGAAGAGCTGAGCCGAGGTTATCTTTATAGTGCTGGCTGGGGAAAACAGTGAAATTCCACGGAATATTTGCAATATTATCCATATTCATCCAGCGTGTAACCTCTCTTGCAAGCGGGTCATCGGGGGTTTCGGATTCGTCAAAGGTGTCAAAAGGAGAAATGAAGCCGAGTCTGTCGGTAACAAATTCCTTGCCTTTTTCGGAGCTGAAAAGCCACCATAGAAAGTCGGCAGCAGCCTTTTGTTCAGCTTCGCTTGCTTTCGCATTGATGCAGATAAAGTTTTCGGTGCCGATGCATATGCCAAGGTTTTCTTCGCCTTCAATGCCGGTATAAATCGGCATGAATTTGATATCTTCCGCAGAAACTTTGTTACCTGAAACACCGAGAATCTGAGAAGCACCCCAGTTGCCGTTTTGCACCATGGCGCATTTGCCGAGCGCAAATTCAGCCATGGAAGATGTTACATCAAGAGTGCCGAGCTGCTTTTTGTCGGTTGTTGAATTGTTGATATAAAGGTCAAAAATGTTTTTGAAGTTTTCGGAATAAATGAAATCAATTGTTTTATAGTCTTCGCTTGTCAGGTCAATGCCCTTGTTTTGGAATTCAAGTGACAAGGGAATGTTCATCAGATGTGTCTGCCATCGCCAGTCTTCGCCCGTCTTGAGTGATGTTGCGGCAAAAACGCCGTCAATTCCAAGCTTATCTTTGAGCTTCTGCATATCTTCGACAACTGCTTTAAGCGCGGCAAAGCTTGTTATTTCGTCAGCAGAATAGTATTCGGTCGCTTTTTCGGGCAGAGCAAAATATGCGTCGAGAATTTTAGAGTTATAGATAATGCCGTAGCCCTCAACAACATAGGGAATGCCGTATACATTGCCGTCTGAGGTTACGGCAAGAGATTTGTCTTTAAGATGTTTGTAAAGCTCTGTATATTTGAGGTCCGCGCAGTATTCAGCCCACGAGGTATACCCTATAGGTCCGTTGATTTGAAAAAGAGTGGGTGCATCGTCGGTTGCCATTCTTGCTGTCAGTGTTGATTCGTACGTTCCCGAGGCGGCGGTTTCAACAATGAGTCTGACCCCTGTTTCAGCTTCATATGCCTGCGCAATCTCGTCGTATACCTCGGCAATTTCGGGCTTGAAGTTAAGATAGCGGATTTCTTTGACGTTTTCGCCGGCTTCGGCATTGTTATTGCCTGTTACGGTATTGGTGTTTCGGTTGCCGTTGCACCCCGTGAAAAGACAAAGCATCAGAATTGCCGCAACAGCGGCAGAAACAATCTTTTTTATCATATGGATTACCTCCGTTTATAAATTGTGGCAATAGTATTATGCGCTTTTAAAAAGATGATAATACAAAAAAATCTCCCCGACCGAAATCGGGGAGAAAATCAAAATTAATAAATATATTTTGCGGGGTTATAAGTTTCACCGTTGTAGATAACTTCAAAATGAAGGTGAGGACCTGTCGAGTTGCCTGTTGAACCAACCTTTCCTATGGTCTGCCCCGCCTCAACATAATCACCGACTGAAACGGTTATTGAACCCTTAACCATGTGAGCATATCTGGTTTTGTATCCGTCGCCGTGGTTAATAAGAACCATATATCCGTAGCCGGAGTTGCTTCGCTGAACGACCTCAACTCTGCCGCTCTTTGAGGCGATAACGGGGGTTCCGAGTGCGCCGCCGCCGGATTTGACAAGGTCGATGCCGCTGTGCCAACCTCTGCTTCGCCAGCCGTAGGCCGAGCTTACGTAGTGGCAACTCGGTGCGGGCCAGAGGAAGCCTTTATCGGATGCCGAGCCGATATAAACGCCGTTGTAGGATGTTTTTGTGCCGACCGTAACAATTTCATCAACGGGCTCCTTGAGCGTTTCGTATGAATAATCGGTATCCTGAAGTATTCCGTCAACATAAATCTGGGTTTTGATAACTCTTTCACTGCCGTTGACACCTTCCTGAGAAACGCGTCTGTAGCCGCTGTATTTGGTTGCGTCGCGTTTTGTAACGGTTTCAAATTCTATATCGCGGATGCTGGAAGATGTTACTATTTTCTTGATGCTTATAAGCTTTTCTGTTTCTGTATCCGAGCCGGTGAGTGCCGAAGAAAGCCTCGAAGCGTCCCACATAACACTCACATCGTCGCGGTAAAGACCCTGAACATAATCTATTGTTTCCGCAAAGCTGACAACGTATCCCTGCTGCTCCGCTTCGGTTTCATACGGAGCAAGAATGTTATTGAACACGGTTTTTGCGTCTGCTTCATTTTTCACGGCGCAAATGAATTCGCCGTCGATATATATTCCGCAGGCATGGGTAAGGTTATCAACGGAATTTTCAATCATTTTATCCGATATTGTCTGCGCATCGTTCAGTTCATCAAGTGAAACAAGGGTGAGTGAATATTCAGCCTTGAAATCCGCAGCGGGGGATGCGGCAACCGTTGCTTCAACAGTCTGAGAAGAATATGCTCCCGAGCTTAAGCGGTCTTTAACCAAATCTCTTGCTTCGATATAAACGGATTCGTCGCTTATGTAGCCGATACTCTGATTGTTATAAATAACTTCAAGAGCATAGGTTACGCCGTTCCAATAGTTGACTGTCAGAATGAAAATTGCCAGTGCGCCTATCGGAAGCAGGGTGTTAACGGCTGTTTTAAGCAGATTGTTATGGCGTGAAAACGCTTTTTTGAAATAATGAACGATTACCGAAGGAAGAGTCTTGGGTTTTTTAATTGTCCGTTTTATAAATTTGAGAGCATGTCTGATTTCTTGCCTGAAATGAACAATTTCTTTCAGCGTTGCTCTGACACGCTTTTTTGTTTTTTGTTTGGTGCTTTCGGTTGCATTTGAAAATGCGCGGTAAATGCGGATGAAGGGTGCTTTGATTATTTTGAAAATGAAACCGAAAATAACAGAAAGAAAACGGTAAATACCGTCGCCGAAATTATAAAAAACCGAATAGATGAAGCCTTGCTGACCCTGTTCTGTTTCTTCTGAAAATTCAGGTTCATCAGAAACAGTGTCTTCTTGATTTTCGTTCTCCGATGCATCAATAACACTTTCGTTGTTAATAATTTTATCGATTCTGTCAAGCTCTTCACGAACCGTTTCGCGCTCATCGATTTCGGGAAGAATGTGGGCACTGATAGCAGAAACAGGCTTCTTCTTGATTTCGGCAGGCTGAGAATTGCTTTGAGCATTTTCAAGCTGAAGAGAATATCTTCTTTCAATATCCTCCTTGATTGCCTGCATTTCAAGCTCGCGGCGTTTTTCGTCTTTCAAGCGAAGCTCTTCTTCGCGTGTTTTCGGCACCTTTTTTCTGGGCGGCTCGGAATAAAGGCTGGTCAGGTCATAAAAGCCGTCCATGATTTCATCAAAAGCAGAGGGGCGACTTTCGCCGGATTTTGAGCTATTAACTTTTTTGTTCTCGTTATCCATTAACAGACGCTCCAATTAATAATATCTGAAATATTATAATACGAAACTTGCATTATTACAAGTCTGAAAAAGAAAAATAACCGTAGAGTAAAGATATTTAACAAACAGGATTTAATTTGTTTTTAATGTATCAAGGCATCTTTCAAGAGCATTTTGCCAGTCCGGAAGACGTTTGAAGCCGTTTTCATCAAGCGATTTTTTTGAAAGGCGCGAATTTGCGGGTCTTGCTGCAACGGATTTGTATTCGCTGCCGGGGATGGGGAGAATTTTTGTTTTCACCTGCGAAAGCTCCATGATTTTTGAGGCAAATTCAGCCCAGCTGCAAAAGCCTTCGTTTGTTGCATGATAGGTGCCGTATTTTTCGGTTTTAATCATTTCACAAAGAAGAGCGGAGAGATCTTTTGTGTAAGTCGGCGACCCGATCTGATCGTCAACAACCTTTATTTCATCATTCGTTTCTGCAAGTCTCAGCATGGTTTTAACAAAGTTTTTGCCGTTTTTGCCGAACACCCATGAAATGCGAACGATAAAATGCTTGGGACAGATTTCGGCAACCGCCTTTTCGCCGGCAAGCTTTGTTTCGCCGTAATAATTGCAAGGGTTTGCGGGGCTGTCTGTTTCAAAAGGTGTTTCTCCGTTTCCGCCGAAAACATAGTCTGTGCTTAAATACAGAAGTTTGATGCCGTGTTTTGCGCAGGAGCGGGCAATATTAAGCGTGCCGTCAAAATTAATTCTTTTGCAGGTTTCGCGTTCACTTTCGGCAAGGTCAACATTTGTGAATGCGGCGCAGTGAATAACGGCATCGGCACTGCTTGCGTCAAGAAGCTTTTCAACCGCATTGGCATCTGTTATATCAAAATCGGGCAAATCTGCTCCGATAAACTCTATGTTGTTTTCAGTTAATTCGGAAATAACATCCGTTCCGAGCTGCCCTTTTGAGCCGGTTACGATAATTTTCATACGACCCCGCCTTCCTTTTTTAAATATTTTATCATATTTTTTACTTATTAACAATATTTTTTTGTTTTTGACTGTTGCATTTCAAAAATATATGGTATTATTATAATGAATTTGGTCAGTTGTTATCAAAGGAGCGGTTTTATGGCTTTCAAAAATCTGATTGATTTACATACTCATACGGATAATTCTTTCGACGGTCATCATTCAACGATGTTTCTTTGCGAAACTGCATATATGAAAGGTTTGCGTGCTGTCGCCTTCACAGATCATCTTGAAATGGATGCGTTTTATAAGGGGAGTTTTAACCGCACGGCCATTCAATCATATTTTGAGATTGCGAAGGCTCGCTCCGCATTTAACGGAAAGTTGCTTGTCTGTGTAGGCGCTGAGCTTGGTCAGGCAGTTTATAATAAAGAGGTTTCAGAAAAGCTTCTCGAAACGATGAAATACGATTTTGTTATAGGAGCCATACACAATCTGCCCGAAATCGAAGATTTCTATTATATGGATTTTGATGACGAAAGCATTGACTATATGGCACTGCTGGAGCAATATTTTGACTGGGAGCTAAAGCTTGCACAGTGGGCAAAGTTTGATACCCTTGCTCATCTTACCTATCCTTTGCGTTATATAGTCGGCAAATATAAAAAAACAGTAGACATGTCAAGATTTTCCGGAGTAATCGATGAGATTCTTGTTACCCTTATCAAAAACGAAAAGGCACTTGAAATCAATACGGCAGGCCTCAGGCAGCCCATCGGAGTTACTTCGCCCGACGAGGAAATCATAAAAAGATACAAGGAGCTTGGCGGCAAGCTGATAACAATCGGTTCGGATGCACACTATGCCGAGCATCTCGGGGCGGGGATTGACAAAGGCTATGAACTTGCACTCAGATGCGGTTTTGATAAGATTGCGGTCTATCAGAACAGAACGCCGACTTTGATTCCTATTGAATAATAATAAAGAGAGGAGCGAGCATATGAAAATAACCGTTTATGCCCCTGCGAAAATCAATCTTTTTCTTGATATCATCGGCAGGCTCGATAACGGATACCACAGCCTTTTTATGATTATGCAGTCCATAGGTCTTTCTGACAAGATTACTCTTGAGGAATCTGAAAGTAACGGAATTTTTCTGGCATGCTCGGACAGCAGATTGCCGGGGGATGAAAAAAACATAGCATATAAAGCTGCGGTTGCATTTTATGAAAAAACAGGACTTGAACCCAAAATAAAAATCAGTATCGAAAAACGCATTCCTTTCGCTGCGGGGCTGGCAGGCGGAAGTGCAGATGCCGCCGCAGTTATAGTCGGTTTAAATGAGATTTACAAAACGAACCTCAGCCAACGTGAGCTTTGCAAAATCGGTCTTTCCGTCGGAAGTGATGTTCCGTTCTGTATTGTCGGCGGAACCTGCCTTTCTCAGAATACGGGTGGAGTTCTTTCGCCGCTTGAGCCTTTAAAGGATTGCTTCATTGTGCTTGCAAAGCCCGAGGCAGGTGTTTCAACCGCCGAGGCATATGCCGCTGCGGATAACACTTATCTTTATCGCCCCGACAGCATGCGAATGCTCGATGCCTGTGAAAAAGGCGATTTTGAAGGAATCTGCAGATATGCGGGCAATGTTTTCGAACAGGTTATCGAGGTCGCAGACAGAGTAGAGTTCAAAAGAATCATGCGAAAGCACGGTTGTTCGCTTTGTCAGATGAGCGGCAGCGGGCCGACTGTTTTTGCGTTGTTTGAAAACAAAGAAAATGCCGAAAACTGTGCCGAAGAACTGAAAAAGATTTGTCCGAACGTGTTCGTAACAAAACCTGTTTCGCACGGCTCGGAAACACTGTAAAACAAAAGCTGTCTCGGATGGGTCGCCCTTCCGAAACAGCTTTTGTTTATTGTTTTTTCTTTCTGAATCTGATTAGACCGATGATTATTGAAAGCTCGCAGAGAATTTCGGTTACGGCACCCGAAACCGAGCCGCAGATAATGTTATAAATGAGCCACATGAATGAGGTCGGGAAGGTGAGTGCTCTGAGCTGCTGGGTGCGCGGATTCCACATAACAAAGGATGAAATTATCATGGCTGCCATCGGCAGAAGAGAAATTGGGGATTCGTATGTGAGCGCTCCGCCGGCTGCTGCGAGCAACGAAAAAATAATCGGGCAGGCAACGCTGTCTGCAAATTTGGATTTGCCTCTGAAGCAATAGACAATGCTTCTTGTGAAACCGACTATGTTGCCTACCATGCCTTCATATGCCCCGAGCAGAAGGTACTGTGTTGCAAACAGAACACCTGAGCAAAACTGCATGGCAACTATTCGCCTGTGTGTGCGCTGCTGAAAAGAAAGCAACAGGAGTGCCGCGGCAATAAAACCGATTATCTGTGAAATGATAAAAGTGATGTCCTTGTCTGCAAAGTATTTTGTAAAAAAATTCATAAAAACCTCGAATTAATTTGTTTGATATTAAACTTAATTATATCTTGTTTTTTCTTTTATAACAATGCCGAAAATGAAGAAATCCCTGCTCGTTGAGCGGGGATTTTTGTGTAAATTGAGCTTTTTACGCAGTTTTAACATTTATTTAAAACTATCAAAACATAAGCAAAACACATGGTTAATAAACTTTTGGAGTTGGGTTTGTTTAAAACCGTTCGCATGTTGAGCAAATATATCCGTCAGCAATGTTGTGAAAAATGCAGTCAAAGTCCGGTTCGGAGCATTTTACCGAATTGCCGTTGATTTTAAACGAAACATTTTTGATATCGGCTCCGAGCCCTGTGCCGATGCACTTGAAATAGGCTTCTTTCAGGGTCCAGATTTCAAAAAAACCGTTTTCTGTTGACCGGATATATTCCGACTCGTCGGCGCATGCAAACTTTTCGGCAGCTTTCGGATTAATCGGGCGGATTTTTTCAATGTCAATTCCGATTTTTCTGTCGGAAACAGCGCAAACAACCATATCACCGCTATGACTGACGTTGAAAAAAATGTTCAGGCCGACAGCGTAGGGTTTGCCGTTTTCTGTTTTTTTGAATATAATGCTTTCGGACGGCACACTGCAGAAATCCGAAATTGCGAGGCGGCAAAGGCGGTCTGCGGCAATTTTTGACTTTTGTTTAGCCTCAACTTTAAGACGCATAACCGTTTCTTGGCGGTCAGGGCTCATGACGCGAAACCAATCGGCAAGCTCATGCTGAGCAACCTGTTTCAAGTTACATGAATATATTTTCATATCATATCTCCGTCACTCTAAAGAAAAATGCCGCCGGAAAAACCGTCGGCAAAATTGATTATCAGAAAAGTCCCGAAAACTTGACCATAAAAAATGAAGTGCAGATACCAACAATAAAACCGCCGATAATTTCGGGAATTGTGTGGCCCTCAACCTTTTTAACAGCAGCAAGTTCGTTGCCGCAAACCTTTGCCTGAAGTCTGTTGAAAGCGTCGGTAAGTCTGCTTATCGGAAGCCTTACTTTGACGGCATCGAACATAACGATGAAAGCGAAAACTCCGCAGGCGGCAAAAATGTCGGAGTCAAAGCCGTTGCGAAGACCGATGCAGCCGCAAAGAGCGATAACCGTTGCAGTGTGAGAGCTGGGCATGCCGCCGAGCTTGAAGAAAGTTTCAATGGTTACTTTGCCGCGGGCAAGACCTTTTCTTTTGCCGTTATAATATTTAACTGTATTAATTATCACCTTTATCAGCTGAGCAATAAACCAAGCGGTAAGGCAAACAATAATTATTTTCATCCGTAATCTCCTTTGAAAACACAATTCAGTTAATTGTACAATATTGACTGAAAAAAAGCAATAGTTTTTGATTGAAAAAAAGAAAAAAATGTGTTAGAATACAAACAAATCACTTCATAAATGTCGAAATAATGGAGGCAAATATGAAAAATAAAAATATAAAAAAATCAATGATTAATTCGCCTGAATATGAGACCATAAAGGAAATTGTTGTTAAGGGTGTAGAAAAAGGCGGCGACAAAAGGCAGTATGTTTTCCTTGATAAAAATAAAAACGAATGCGAAAGAAGCTTTAACCGGACATGGGATGAAATCCGTGCAATCGGCACTTATTTCAGCACCAAGGGTCTGAAGGATAAGAAGAAGATAGCTATCATCGGTGAAAACTGCTTTGAATGGATGATTGTTTATTATGCAACTCTTGTCGGCGGCAACATAACTGTTCCCATGGATTGCAAGCTTCCCGCAGAAGATCTTGCCGACCAGCTTATCCGTTGTGATTGCGACGCTCTTGTTTATACAGGCAAATTTGTTAAAATGGTTGAGGATTTCAAGGCAGACTCAGCCATGCCCGAAATGCAGTATTTCAACATCAGTGAGGACTATGAAGAATTCCTCAAAGAGGGCAGAGCGGCTTTTGCAGCCGGAGACACTTCCTTTGTTGATGCTGAAGTTAAACCGGATGACCTTGCATGCATTGCCTACACTTCAGGAACTACCGCAAAGAGCAAGGGTGTTATGCTTACTCATAAGAACATTGCCAGCAACTGTTCGTCGGCATGCCGTGCGCATACCGGCAGGCACGCCATCGGATTTTTGCCCCTTAACCATACATATGCATGGGTCAGTGCTTTGTTCTCATCCTATATTTTGACAGAATGGGGTTATCTCTGCGACGGTATCGGTAACATTCAGGGTGACCTTAAGAAATATCATCCCTATAATTTCTCGGGCGTTCCTCTGGTTGTTGAAACGATTTATGACCGTGTCTGGAAGACAGCGCGCAAAACAGGCAGAGAAGATATCCTTAAAAAGGGTCTTAAAATCAGCAATACTCTCATGAAGCTGGGTATTGACAGACGCCGTAAAATTTTCAAGACAATTCTTGATAATCTCGGCGGCAATCTTAACATGATAGTTTGCGGCGGCGCAAATCTTGACCCTAAATATGAAAAAGGGATGCACGATTTCGGCATAGAGATTTATAACGGCTATGGCATGACAGAGTGCTCGCCTGCGATCACCTGCAACAGACCCGGTGCCACAAAGTTCGGTTCTGTCGGTGTTCCGCTTGATTGCTGTGAAATCAAAATCAACAACCCCGATGAAGAGGGTGTCGGTGAGATTTATGTTAAGGGCACAAACGTTATGGCGGGTTATTACAATGATCCGGAAGCAACTGCCGCTGCTTTCGACGGCGAATGGTTCAAAACCGGCGACCACGGCAGAATCGACGAAGACGGCTTCCTCTTTATGATCGGCAGAAAGAAGAACCTCATCTGCCTTTCAAACGGCAAGAACGTTTCTCCCGAGGAACTTGAAGATAAGCTTTCAAGAATCGACTATGTTAAAGAAGTTCTTGTTTATGAAGAGGATAAGAAAATTGTTGCAGAATTCTTCCTTAACGAAGAAGATTATCCTGATGCAAGAAGCCGTATAAACGGTGATGTTAATGATTTTAACCGCAAAATGCCTTTGTTTAAAAATATCGGTAAGGTTAAAATACGCGACGATGAATTCCCCAAAACAACAACCCTCAAAATCGAAAGAAAATATAATTAAGACAGATGGCTGTGAGCGGAAAACTCACAGCCTGTTTTTTATGCCTTATTATTATCTTTGATTTTTTTGATAGCCCCTTTTTCAAGCCTTGAAACCTGTGCCTGAGAAATACCTATTTCGTTCGCAACGTCCATTTGGGTTTTGCCTTGCATAAAACGAAGATAGAGAATTTTTTTCTCTCTTGAATTCAGGTCCTTGATAGCTTGTTTTAACAGTATTTCTTCAAGCCAGCTTTCATCCGTTTCCGTGTCGCCGATTTGGTCCATAACATAAATTGTGTCGCCGCCGTCGGAATAAACCGGTTCGTTGAGCGAAACAGGTTCAACAATTGCGTCAAGCGCCATAACAACGCTTTCTTTTTCAATGCCGAGTTCTCTGGCGATTTCTTCGGGCTTCGGGTCTCTTTCAAGCTCGTTTATGAGTCGTTCTCTGATCTGCATTGCATGATAAGCGGTGTCGCGCACCGAACGGCTGACTCTGACGGGATTGTTGTCCCTCAAATGCCTTCTGACTTCACCAATAATCATTGGGCAGGCGTATGTGCTGAATCTTACATCAAGCGACAGGTCAAAGTTGTCAATTGCCTTTATCAGCCCGATGCATCCGACCTGAAACAGGTCATCGGGATTTTCGCCTCTGTTTGAAAAACGCTGAATAACGCTGAGCACAAGCCTGAGATTGCCGGTAACAAGTTCGTCGCGGGCTTTTTTGTCGCCCGCTCTTGCTTTTTTCAGCAACTCCATTTTTTCGCTTTCTTTAAGCACTTTTAATTTTGCTGTGTTAACCCCGCAGATTTCAACCTTGTTGAATTGCAAAAAATCACCCCGATACATTTGATGGCAATATCAGTATTGCCTGAATGCATTGGGGTTATTATTATGTTTGGTAAATTTTATTTTGCAACCGATTGAATTTGAAACGGAACGGTATTATAATAAAATTCGGTGATTATATGACAGAAGAATACATCCTCAAACGTCTTTTTGAAATGCAGGATTTTAAATACCGTGATTTTCATTCGCGGCTTATGCCGACGGTGCCGAAGGAGCTTATAATCGGGGTGCGGACTCCTGCTTTGCGTAAGCTTGCAAAGGAGTTTAAAAACAGCGTATATGCGGCGGAATTTCTCGCAACCTTGCCCCATAAATACTACGAAGAGAATAATCTCCATGCTTTTTTGATTGAAGATATCAAGGATTATAATGAGTGCATAAAAGCAGTCAACCGCTTTTTGCCTTATGTTGATAACTGGGCAACCTGCGACATGATGCGTCCGAAAATCTTCAAAAAGCATCTGGCCGAATTGCTTGAACAAATAAAAATCTGGCTTTTATCGGATGAAACTTACACTGTTCGGTTCGGCATTGAAATGTTGATGTGTTATTATCTTGATGAGGATTTCAGCTCCGAACACCCCGAAATGATTTCAAAAATCCGCTCGGATGAGTATTATGTAAAGATGATGATTGCTTGGTATTTTGCTACTGCCCTTGCAAAGCAATATGATGCCGTGATTCCTTATCTGGAACAAAACCGACTTGATGCGGATACTCATAACAAAACAGTTCGCAAGGCGATTGAAAGCTATCGGATAACGGATGAGCAAAAAACATATCTGAAAACAATGAAGAGAGAGGAGCATTTTTGATTTCGAGTGCATTTCTTTTGTGTTGAAAAGTTATAAATTGCCTGCTATAATAAAAATGTTAAATTTGAAAGGATGAAAAGTATGTATTATAAAATTGAAAATGATTTTCTGACCTGCGAAATCGATGACATGGGAGCACAGCTTCATTCGCTGAAATTAAAAGAAAACGGCAAGGAATATATCTGGCAAGGCAATCCCGATATATGGTACGGTCAGGCGCCTGTGCTGTTTCCGATTATCGGTCAGCTTATCGGTGACAAGTATTTTTACAACGGTATTCAGTACACAATGCCAAAGCACGGTCTTGCGAGAAAGCTTCTTTTTAAGGTTAAAGAATGCGAGGGAGAAAAAGCGGTTTTCAGCCTTGAAAGCGATGAGAACACTCTCAAAAGCTATCCGTTTGATTTTGAATATCTCGTTTCGTTTGAGCTTAAAGACAAGGCGCTTGTCAACACAATGACCGTTGTTAACAAAACAAAGGGCGAGATGTATTTTTCGGTCGGTGCTCACCCTGCTTTTAATTGCAGTGTTGGTGATATTATTGAATTTGAAAAGCCTGAAACACTTTCAACAGAACGTATCGATAAAGAAAATCTGATTATTCCCGAGAAATTCCCGTTGATTGAAAATTCAAAAGAAATTAAAATTACAAAAGAAATTTTTGAACCCGATGCCCTTATTCTTTCGGACATTCAGAGCGAAAAGCTTACCATAAAGGGTGAAAATGAGGTTGAATTCACTTTCGGCAAATGTCCTTTCCTCGGCATTTGGGCAAAGCCGGGCGCACCTTATGTCTGCATTGAGCCGTGGTACGGCGTAAATGACGGCAGAGAGATTAAAAAAGATATTTCCGAAAAGCGCGGAATTCAGCGTCTTGCCGAAGGCGAAACCTTCGAGTTTTCTTGGGTTGCAGAAATAAAGTAACAAAAAAATCCGTATTCCCTCTGATTGAAGGAATACGGATAATTTTTTTGATTATTTTATGGGAACAAGCTTTTCTTTGCCGCCCATGTAGGGTCTGAGAGCAACGGGAACATTCACGCTGCCGTCTTCATTGAGATTGTTCTCAAGGAATGC
>JAZLCS010000043.1:0-2302 GCA_045614385.1 Acutalibacteraceae bacterium
TCGCCGTTTGAATAGCGAAGGTTTTCTTCAAAGAGAGCCTTTGCTGCTTTTGCCATATTCATTGTCTGGTCTTCGAGGGATTCTCTAACCTTAAGGGGACCTCTTCTGCCGTCAATGATGGGGCGAATGCCGATTACGGGATAATCGCCGATAAGTCTGTTTTTTGCCATTTTAATCAAATCCTTTCTATGTGATGAAGTTTTAATTTTTATGAATTAACAACAGCCTTGAATCTCTCATAAGCTGCTGACCATTCGGTGGTGTTTTCGGGGGTATATTCAACCGTATTTTCGCTTTCGCGGACGATTTTTCTTGCTTCGTCAATGTCTGCGACAGCGCCGCAGGAGAGAAGCTGAACAAGAATATTGCCAAGAACGGTAGCCTCAATCGGGCCGGCAACAACCTTTCTGCCGCAGGAGCAGGCGGTCATTTTGCAAAGCAGAGTATCCTTTGTTCCGCCGCCGATAACGTGGATTGCAGGGTAGGTTTTTTCTGTGCAATCCTCAAGCTTTTCAAGGGTTAAGCGGTATTTCATTGCAAGGCTTTCATAGATGCAGCGCATAACCTCGCCAACGCTTTCGGGCACGGCCTGACCTGTTTTGCGGCAATATTCGCGAACTCTTTCAGGAATGTTGCCGTGAGGCACAAATTCAGGCGCATCGGGGTCGATGAAACACTTGAAAGGCTCTGCCGCAAGGGCAAGCTTTTCAAGGTCTGCATATGAATAATCGCTGCCGTGTCTGTTCCAATGGCGGCGGCTTTCCTGAATCAGCCAAAGACCGATGATGTTCTTAAGGAAGCCGACTTTTTCGTTGTAACCGCCCTCGTTTGTAACGTTCATTGCGATTGATTTTTCGTCAACAATGGGCTTGTCAAGCTCTGTGCCGAAGAGTGACCACGTGCCGCTTGAGAGGAAGGCGAAATCGCTTTCTTCTGCAGGAACGGCGGTGATTGCGCTCTGTGTATCGTGGCCGCAAACGCTGATAACGTCAACCTCGGGAATGCCGCATTCAGCGCAGATATCGGCTCTTATTTTGCCCAGAACGGTGCCTGAAGGGGCGATATCACAAAGCAATTTTGAGGGGATTCCGAGCCTGTCAAGCAGCGGAGTTGCCCATTTTTTTGTTTTGAGGTCAATCATCTGTGAGGTTGTTGCGATTGAATATTCGGTTGTCATTTTGCCCGTAAGCATATAGCCGAAAAGGTCAGGCATAAAGAGAATTTTATCTGCTCTTTCAAGCATATGGGGACGGTATTTTTTGAGTGCATAGAGCTGATAAACTGTGTTAAGCTCCATAAACTGAATGCCTGTTGTGCCGTAGAATTCGGCATTGGGAACGGTTTCGGCGCATTCTTCGATAAGACCCTTTGTGCGTTCATCTCTGTAATGAATCGGGTTTTCAAGCAGGCAGCCGAATTCGTCAATCAGGCCGAAATCAACGCCCCAGGTATCGATGCCGACGCTGTCAAAACCGCCTGCAAGCTTGGCTTTAACGATGCCCTGCTTGATTTCGTGGAAAAGGCGAAGAATGTCCCAATACATTGTGTCGCCGACCTTTACGGGGTCGTTTGAGAAGCGGTGAACTTCTTCAAGAGTGATTTTTTTGCCGTCAAAGGTGCCCAGAATGGCTCTGCCGCTGGAAGCACCGAAGTCAATGGCAAGAACTCGTTTGTTCATAGGGAATCTCCTTTAGTGTTCTTACTTACTGAATAACAACGCCTTTTTTAAGGATGATGTTTGCATAGATAGCTGTTTCGCCTGTTGCAACGATGGCATAAGCCTTCTTTGCTCTGTCATAGAATTCAAAGCGCTCTACAAGCTCAAAATTCTTTTCACCTTCTTCGGCAGTAACGGTTTTTTTGTAATCTGCCCAAATGGGAGGGGGATTTGATGCATCACCGTTATCCATAAGAGCAACGGGAGCTTCAACATAAGTATCAAGAGGCATGAGCTTGAGAATGGCGGCGAGAATTTCGTCAACGCCGTGACCGTCAAGTCGAACAAGACGCTGTGCGTTTGAAGCGGCGGGGAAGTTGCCGTCGCCGATAACGATTTCGTCGCCGTGGCCCATTTCCATAAGAATTTTAAGAAGTTCGGGGGAGATGATGGGTGAGATGTTTTTAAGCATAGTTTTTTTCCTTTCTGTTTTTGCTTATATTTTAAAGAGATTTTTTGGTAAATCACATCACCGCATACATGCTGTACATGTTGCTGTAAATGCCGCCTTTCTGCATCAGTTCGGCGTGGGAGCCCTGCTCTGCAATGCCATCCTCGGTAAGAACAAGGATTTCGTCAGCATTG
>JAZLCS010000044.1:0-11642 GCA_045614385.1 Acutalibacteraceae bacterium
AAAGGGCATGACCCTCTGGGCAAAAGAGAATGCGGCGGCAAGCAAGCTTTCGGATGCTCCCGTCAGATGGCTTGTTGATGACTGCATCAAGTTTGTTCAGCGAGAAATCCGCAGAGGCAACAAGTATGATATCATCATTATGGACCCGCCTTCATACGGCAGAGGACCCGGCGGTGAAGTGTGGAAGCTTGAAAACGAGGTTTACGGTTTTGTTGAGCTTTGTTCCGAGCTTCTTACTGAAGATTCGCTTATGGTGCTTATCAATTCCTACACAACGGGACTTTCGCCCAGCGTTATGGAGTATATACTTGGCGAAACCGTTCAGAAGCAGTTCGGCGGTTCAACAACGAGCGACGAAATCGGCATCCCCGCTTCGTCAAAACCCGGCAGAGTGCTTCCCTGCGGTGAAGGCGCAATCTGGCTCGGAAAGGGCGTTAAATAACCTTATTTGAAGGATTTTTATATGAGCGAAAAAATTATTGAATTTGAAAATGTTACCTTTGTTTACGAATCAGAGGAAGAAGAAGCCTCCGCACAGGAGTCTGCTGCCCTTGAGAACGTGAATCTTGAAATAAATAAAGGCGAATTCGTTGCTGTGCTCGGCCATAACGGCTCGGGCAAAAGCACCCTTGCAAAGCTCTGCAACGCCATTCTCGAACCTACAAAGGGCACGGTGACGGTCAAAGGAATCGTTCCCGACACCGAAGAAAAGGCGGATGAAGTGCGCCGCATAGTAGGCATGGTTTTCCAGAATCCCGATAATCAGATTGTTGCAACGATTGTTGAGGATGATGTTGCTTTTGGCCCCGAAAATCTCGGCATTGAGCCTTCGTAAATACGCAGAAGGGTTGATGATGCTCTCAAGTGTGTGAACATGTATGAATTCCGCCACAGAGAGCCTCATAAGCTATCGGGCGGTCAGAAGCAGCGCGTTGCAATTGCAGGCGTTATCGCCATGCAGACCGAATGCATCGTTCTCGATGAACCCACCGCAATGCTTGACCCCAAGGGTAGGGAAGAAGTTATGCAGACAATCAAGCGTCTGAATAAAGAAATGGGCATAACCGTTGTGTTTGTTACTCATTTTATGGACGAAGCTGTTCAGGCAGACAGAGTTGTGGTTGTTGACAGCGGAAAAATTATTATGGACGGCAAGCCGAGAGAGGTTTTTTCAAATGTTGAAAAGCTTCGCGAGGTTGGCCTTGATGTTCCGCAGTCAACCGAGCTTTGCCATGTTCTCGGAATCAAAGAGGGTGTTCTGAATGTTGATGAATGCATCGATGAAATTACCCGAGCGTTGGGAGGTGCCTTATGAGTTACGCAATTGAAACCGCAGGCCTGACTCATTATTATTCCAAAGGCACAATTCAGCAGGTCGCGGCAATAAATGATATTAATATAAAAATTGAAAAAGGTGAGCTTGTGGGCATTATCGGCCACACAGGCTCGGGAAAAAGCACACTCATTTCGCATTTTAACGGTCTTCTGAAGCCCGACAGCGGAAAGGTGCTTGTTGACGGTGTTGATATATGGAAGGATAAAGAAACTCTCAGAAAGTCCCGCTTTAAAGTCGGTCTTTGCTTCCAGTATCCCGAATATCAGCTTTTTGAAGAAACCGTTTATAAAGATATCGCGTTCGGCCCGAAAAACATGAAGCTTTCGGAAGCCGAAATAAAAGAAAGAGTGCTCCGCGCCGCGTCTTTTGTGGGCGTAAAGCCTGAGCACATGGAAAAATCGCCGTTTGACCTTTCGGGCGGTGAAAAGAGAAGGGTTGCGATTGCAGGTGTAATGTCAATGGAGCCTGAAGTGCTCATTTTTGACGAACCCGCCGCAGGCCTTGACCCCAAAGGCAGAAATGACCTTATAAACCTTATTAAAAACTACAGAAAACAGACGGGCAGCACGGTTATCATTGTTTCCCACAGCATGGAGGATATTGCCGAAATGGCGGATAGGGTTATCGTTATGAACAAATCCTCCGTTGCCATGCAGGGAACGGTTGATGAGGTTTATTCAAGAGGGGATGAGCTTCGTGAAATGGGTCTTAACGTGCCCGAAATAACCGAAATTTTTGCAAAGCTCCGCGCGCAGGGTGTTGATGTCCCTCAGAATGTTTATACTGTTGAACACGGTGCAGAGTTGCTCCGAAATCTCATTGAGAGGAGGGGCGCGAAATGATAAAGGATATTACCATAGGCCAGTATTACCCCGGCAAATCCGTGCTTCATAATCTTGACCCGAGAGTGAAGCTCATTGCCACTTTCTGGCTGATAATTGTTATATTTCTTTGCAAAAGCTTCTTTTCTCTCGGCTTAATTGCTTTGACGGCGGTTGGTGTTGCGGCACTGTCGTCAGTTCCGCCCAAGATGATTTTAAAAAGCCTTAAGCCGATAGTTATAATCCTTGTTTTTACGGCAATACTCAATGTTTTTTATACCACGGGCGGCGATGTCTATTTTGCATGGAAATCAATTGAAATAACCGAAAAAGGCGTTAACACGGCGATATTCACAATGATAAGAATTGTCAGCCTTGTTATCATCAGCTCTTTGCTGACTTATACAACAACGCCTACCATGCTGACAGATGCGCTTGAAAGAATTCTTTCTCCGCTTAAGGTTTTCAAAATCAAGGTTCATACCCTTGCGATGATGATGACTCTTGCACTTCGCTTTATTCCGACTCTTATCGAAGAAATCGACAGAATAATGAACGCGCAGAAGGCAAGAGGTGCAGACCTTGAAACGGGCGGTATCATTCAGAGGGCAAAGGCTCTTGTTCCGATTTTTATTCCGCTCATGGTTTCTTCTTTCAGAAGGGCGTATGAGCTTGCGTTTGCGATGACTTGCCGTTGCTACACCGGCGGTGAAGGCAGGACACGCATGAAGCAGATGAAAATTGCGCCGCGAGATATTGTTGCAATTCTTTTTTGCATTGTTCTTACAACGGGCGTAATAGTTCTTAACCATTTCTTTGATGCAGTTATCTAAAGGAGTTCAAAATGCGAAATTTGCTTTTGACAATTTCATTTGACGGCTCGGCTTATCACGGCTGGCAGGTGCAGGAAAATGCAGTCACCGTTCAGCAAACTTTGCAGGACGCTCTGGAGCATATCTGCCAAAGGCGCGATAATATTGTCGGCTGTTCGAGAACTGACTCGGGCGTTCACGCAAATATGTATTGCTGCAACATCCGCACCGAAAGTGCCATCGGCTGTGAAAAGCTTGTCGGTGCGCTGAATGCGGTTTTGCCAAAGGACATAGCCGCGGTTGATTGCCGTGAGGTTGATTATGATTTTCACGCGAGGTATGGCTGCAAATCAAAAGAATATATTTATAAAATATGGAATTCAAAAAACAAAAATCCGTTTTTCTATAACTATTCGCTCCATTATAAATATCCGCTCGATGAAAAATTTCTCAATGAGCAGGCAAAGGATTTTATCGGTACCTATCATTTCGATTCCTTCTGTGCCGCCGGCAGCAGCGTTGCCGACACGGAAAGGACGGTTATGAATGCCTGCGTTGAACGAGACGGCGATATGGTTATTTTCAGAGTTGAAGCCGATGGATTTCTGTATAATATGGTGCGCATAATGACGGGAACTCTCATTGATATTTCAAACGGCAAAATTCCGGCGGGTTCAATTAAAGAGATTATTTCGGCTCAAAACCGTTTTGCGGCGGGGCACACCGCTCCTGCGCACGGTTTGTACCTTAACAAAATATATTATTGAAAATAAACGGAGGGAGGAAGCATGGCAAGCAAAAAAATAATTAATTTGCAAAAACGGCGCAATATCATTACGGCGAAAAAGATTTTCAGAATAATCAGAATTCCGATAGTTGTGCTTGCGGTTGCAGCAGCCTTGTTTCTGAGCGCAAGGCTTATGGGGAACGTTGCCGTTTCAAATATAACCGATGGCATCAGGCAGGTTAAAACGGTTTTCACTAAAAGTGAAGGATATCCTTATTCGCTTGAAGCGTTCAATCTGCTTAAGGTTGCTCCTATAGGTTCAGGGCAGCTTGTGGTTTACGGCGACTCGAGCCTTGTGCTCAACTCATCGGGCGATGAGCTTTTCAGCATGCAGCTTGAGGCGGCGGATTCAAAGGCAATCACCAAAAACGGAAGGGCACTGATTTTCAGCGCTTTGTCAAATGAAGTTGTTCTCCAAAGCAAAACTGAAAAACTCGGCAGCATAACCGAAGCTTCGCCGATTGTTGCGGCTGCGCTTGCCGAAAACGGAAGTTTTGCAACGTCGCATGCTTCCGAGGAGCATCAGAGCGTTCTGAATGTTTATAACAGCCGTTTTAAAAAGATTTTTCAGTGGAACTGTTCAAACGAGAGAATTGCCGATATTTCAATTTCAAATAACGGTAAAAATCTTGCTGTTATAGCAATCGGCGCAGAAAACGCTGAGATTTACACAAGGCTGTTAATTTTTAACGTCGGTTCATCCGAGCCGAAAGCGGATATCAAATACAGCGGAACAATGCTGCTGAGAGTTGTTTACACCGCTTCAAACAAAATTATTGCAGCGGGTGATAACAGAACGGTTGTGCTGAATAAAAAAGGTGAGCTGCTTGATGAGCTCGTCTATCCGGAGGACAGCATTCTTGCCGTTTGCGCAGATGACAGCGGAAACACTGTTGTTTGCTACGAAGAATTCGGCGGTTCCAAAACAGGAATTGTCAGATATTCAAGAAGCGGTAAAAAGACTTGCTCATTTGTTGTTGACGGAATTCCCGATTGCGTTGCGGCGCAGAACAGCAGAACAGCCGTTTCTTTCGGCGATGAAATTACTCTCTATTCTTCAAGAGGCAACGAATCAAAACGAATTGCCGCAGGCAACTCGGTTTCTCAGATTTTCTTCTGTTCAGGCACGCTTTATGCAGTAGAGGGCGGAGCAATACATAAATATTAAAGGAGGAATTAACATGGAGTTTTTATCTGTTGTTATCGACATTGCACTTATTGCTATTCTTATCAGTTGCATTTTTGACGGCAGGAGAAAGGGCTTTGTTAAAATGGTTCTTTCTGTTATTGCAACCGTTATCAGTATTTTTATAGGCAAGGAGTTTTCAACACCCGTTGCAATGTGGATAAAAGACACTTTTGTTCATGACAGAATCACGGCATCAATTGAAAGCGCAATTGCGTCAAGCGTTGCAAACGGAACGCAGGCAATTGCCGATGCCGTTCCCGCATACATAACGGGAGCATGCAAAGCGGTCGGCGTTTCTGCCGACAGACTTTTCGCGGACATTGGTTCTTCCGCCAATGCGGCTGAAATCGCCGAAAGCATCAGTGTTGCTGCGGAAAACGCATTTATTAACGGCGCGCTTATGGTTGTTTCTTTTTGCGTTATTTATGCAATCAGCAATTTTGTGCTTTCTTTTGCCGTTTCGGCAGTTAACAGAATCTTCAAGTTTCCTATTCTCAGAACTCTTAATAAAACTCTCGGCGCGGCACTTGGCGGCGTCAAAGGTATAGTGATTGTTTTCGTTGTCAGCGGAATAATAGGTGTTGCGGCGATGTTTATGACAAACACCGGGTTTGTCCGGGCTGTAGAGCAAACTGTTATTCAGCAAAATGTCTGGGAAACCATCATTTCATTTTTCGGATAAACAGGAGGATATTATGAAAGCATTATTAAAAGAATATTTTACGGGATGTCTTACGGTTCCGAATCTTCTCTCACTTATCAGAATTCTTCTGATTCCCGTTTTTGCCGTGCTCTTCAATGACGGCAATTATGTATGGGCGATTATTGTTCTTGCAATTTCGGGTCTTACAGATTTCTTTGACGGCAAAATCGCACGCAAGTTCAATCAGATAAGCAACCTCGGCAAGCTTCTTGACCCCATTGCCGACAAGCTCAGCCAGATTACAATTGCAATAGTTTTTTATATTGCCTTTAAAAACAGTGCTGACGAAACTGTCAAGGCATTCAGCTGGATTTTCCTTATTTTCCTTATTAAAGAGGCTGTTATGGTTGTCGGCGGTGCAATTATGATTATGTTCGGTTTGAAGCCTGTTGCGGCTGAAATGCCCGGCAAAATCGCAACATTTGCATTCTATACCATTATGTGCGTGATTATGGCTTTCGGTCCCGACATCGGAATTCTCGGCAATGTTTTCACTCTTCCCGCAACGGTTATGCTGGTTCTTGTCGGTATCAGCGTTGTGCTCACTCTGGTTGCATTTTTCAGCTATGTGCCCGGAGTGCTTCAACAGATTAAAGAAAAGAAAAACGCAAAATAATTTATAAAAGGATTTTAGCTAATGAAACAGGTTTTATGTGCAAGATGCAAAAAACGCCCCGCGATGTTTTTCGTGACCAAGGTTGAGGGTGAAAAAACAACGCAGGAGGGTCTGTGCATCAAATGCGCCATGGAAATGAATATCGGCCCTGTAAAGCAGATTATGCAGAGCATGGGTATATCCGAAGATGAGCTCGATGATGTGAGCGAGCAGTTTGAGGCAATGTTCGGCGAGGACGGAGGCTTTGAGCCGGGCGGTGCGGGAACAATGCCGTTTCTTCAGAATTTCGGCGCAATGAGCAATTCTCAGAATTCGGAAGAAAAAACATCCTCCGAATCCAAAAGCGGCGATGAGAAAAAGAAAAGATGGGGAAACAGAAAAAACAAAGAAGACGAAAAGAAACGCAAGTATCTTTCACAGTTCTGTACTGACCTGACAGCCAAGGCAAAGTCAGGCAAAATTGACCGCATTATCGGCAGAGACAATGAAATCTACAGAGCGATTCAGATTCTTTGCAGAAGAACAAAAAACAACCCCTGCTTTATCGGTGAACCCGGTGTAGGTAAAACCGCAATTGCTGAGGGGCTTGCTCTCAGAATTTCTGCAGGAGATGTTCCCGCGAAGCTTCGCGATAAGGAAATTCACATGCTTGACCTTGCCGCTCTTGTTGCCGGTACTCAGTTCAGAGGTCAGTTTGAAAGCAGAATCAAAGGCCTTGTTGAAGAGGTACGCTCCGAAGGCAATATCATCCTCTTTATTGACGAAGTGCATTCGCTTGTCGGCACGGGCGATGCAGAAGGCTCAATGAATGCCGCAAATATTCTTAAGCCTTCTCTTTCAAGAGGAGAAATCCAGATTATCGGCGCAACCACTTTTACAGAATACAGAAAATATATCGAAAAAGATGCCGCGCTTGAGCGAAGACTCCAAACAATCAAGGTTGAAGAACCTTCGATTGAGCAAACAACCGAAATGCTTATCGGTGTCAAGGATTACTATGAAGATTTTCATCGCGTAAAGGTAACCGATACCCTCATAGAGAAAGCGGTCAAGCTTTCAGAAAGATATATCAATGACAGATTTTTGCCTGACAAGGCAATTGACCTGCTTGACGAAGCCTGCACCTGCGCCAATCTTCGCAGCAAAGCCATAAGTGATTTTGAAATAGCGGCAAATGAGCTTGCTGAGCTTGAAGCTCACGAAACCGAGCTTATGGAAACAACGGAAGAAAAGAATTATGAAGAAATCGCAAAGGTCAAGGCAGAACTTCTTCAGAAAAGAGAAGATGTTAAAAAGCTTGAAGAGCTTGCAGCAGACTGTGCAGTGACAGAGGATGACCTCGCAAGAGTTATCCAGCTTTGGACAGGTATTCCCGCAAGCAAGGTTATCGAAAGCGACCTTCGCCGCCTTTCAATGCTTGAGGATAATCTTAAGGCGGGCATTATCGGTCAGGATGAAGCAATTTCGCTTGTTGCAGCCGCTGTAAGGCGTGGCAGAGTGCAGATCAGTCCCCGTAGAAGACCGGCATCATTTATCTTTGTCGGCCCCACGGGTGTCGGCAAAACAGAGCTTGTAAAGCTCCTTGCAAAAGAGCTTTTCGAAACTCCCGAAACTCTTATCAGACTTGATATGAGCGAGTTTATGGAAAAACATTCCGTTTCAAGAATCATCGGTTCTCCTCCGGGATATGTAGGCTATGACGAAGCGGGTCAGCTTACCGAAAAGGTGCGTCGCAAGCCCTATTCGGTTGTCCTTTTTGATGAAATTGAAAAGGCTCATCCCGATGTTATGAATATTTTGCTCCAGATTCTTGACGAGGGCAGAATCACCGATGCTCAGGGCAGAACGGTCAGCTTTGAAAACACGGTTATTGTTATGACATCCAACGCAGGAAGCAACAGAGGCTCGGGCGCGCTCGGCTTTGCAAAGACCAAAAGCGAAGCATCCAAAGAAAGAGCACTCAAAGCACTCAACGAATTCCTCAGACCTGAATTTATCGGCAGGGTTGACGAGGTTGTTGTGTTCAATGACCTTACTCTGGAGGACTATAAGCGAATTGCCGCACTTATGCTTGAGGAACTTATTGACCCGTTAACCGACAAGGGAATCACCTTTACATGGGATGATAAGGCAACAAGTGAGATTGCAGCTCAATCTGTTGACGGCCCAAGAGGCGCAAGGGATTTGCGCAATGTTATCCGCCGAAACGTGGAGGATGTTATAACTGAAAAAATCGTTAACAGCGCAGAATCGCCTGTAAAGGCAATTAGCCTTACAGCCGACGAGAACAAAATTATCTGCAAGTTTGAGTAAAAAGATAATCCGTATCACCTTGTTTGGTGATACGGATTTTTTAATCGTGTAAATATTGTCCGTGTTCTTTGGTTTTGGTTCCTCGTTGAATTGCAAATTCGGGGCAACGATGCAAACAGCCGAGGCACATTGCACATTTATCCTTGACCCAAACCGGTTTGCCGTTTTGAATTTTAATTGCGTTAACTGGGCATTCCTTTTCGCAGAGTCCGCAGGCGGTGCAGCTGTTTTCAACCGAGAGACTGCTTGTGCGTCTTAAGGATTCATAACCGCCGTAGAATTTATCGCCGTAAGGAATACGGCGTGAATCATGGTTGCCGGTTTTGCGCTTTTTAATTCTTTTTATGATTATGTTGATGCGCTTATCGGCTTTTGCGTTTATTCCGGCAATTCTGCTTTTGTCGGAAACATCATAAACGGGTGTCCAGGTGTCGGGCATTCTGACGGAATACTGAGCGTTGATTTTAACCTCTTTTTCTGCAAGCATTCTTTTAATCATTTTGCTTGCACCGCCCGAAAAGCCGCCATATGTTGCAACGGTAAAAACATAATTTTGGTTTGTTGTTATATTTAATTTTTTGATGAAATCAATAACTGTTACGGGTAGCCCGAAATTATAGACAGGGAAAACAAAGCCGATACTTTCATTTTTGTCGGCAATAAAATTCGGAAAATCTTTTTTCAGGCATTCGGTAATTGACACTGCGCTTTCTCCCAAAGCCTTTGCAATCTTTTGAGCCGCGTGTCTGCTGTTGCCGGTGGCGGAAAAATAAAAAATCATATCATACCTCGTGTCTGTAAATGCCGCCCGGTACGGTTTCGTTTATTCCGGGCAGACGGATTTCAGCTGTTGCTCCTTCGGGTATTTCGATTTCAACGGCGATTTTGCCGTTTTCTTTTTTCCATTCACAGCGGATTTTTCCTTGAGGCGAATTGATGAAAGCCTTTGCCCACTCAAGACCGCAGCCAATTTCAGGCGCAACGGTAAATTTTTTATAACCGTCTTTTATGTTGCGTATGCCTGCGATGTGAGAATAAAAAGTTTCATCATATGTGCCGAGAAAGTAATGGTCAAGCGAGCGGGTCGTTCTTTCCCAGGATTCCCATGCGCTGTCGGCTCCGTTTTCAACCCAGTAGCCCCAGCTCGGATAGGTGGTTTGCGTAAGAATTTTATATGCGACATCGGCATAACCTTCGTTAAACAGCACGGGAAGAATATGTTTTGTGCCTGTGCAGCCCGTGTCAAGGTGATAATCATGCGTAACGATATCATCAATGAGATTTTTAACAACAGCCGCTTTTTTCTCGTTGGGAACCATTCCGAAGGAAAGGGGCAACAGGTTTGATGTTTGTCTGTATTTTCTGCGATTGCCCTTCTGATTCCATATCGTTGTTTCGTATATATTTAAATCATTATTATAGAACTTTTTATTGAAAGCATCGCAAAATCTTTCTGCTGCGGTAAGATATTCTTCAGAATCACCTTTTCCGAGAATATCG
The DNA here is from genome assembly GCA_045614385.1 of Acutalibacteraceae bacterium. GTDB lineage: Bacteria > Bacillota > Clostridia > Oscillospirales > Acutalibacteraceae > CAG-177. The sequence goes on from JAZLCS010000044.1 coordinate 10,078, forward strand.
GAAATGCGTGCCATTGATTTGAGCATGGCGCAGATGTATGCAGTGCAGCATATTTCCGCACCCTCTGAAGGATTGGGGTCAATAGGCAAATCTTCGCCGTTCATGGGGGCAAGCCAATCTGACAGACCGCGTGTGCCCCAAGTACCGCCCAAAGAATCGAGCTCTGCAATGTCATTCAATGCGAATTTGCGCAGATTGGAATATATTTTTTCGGCATATTCTCTGTTGCCGCAATAGTTAAGCATTGCCTCAACGGCAAAAACGTAAATTGTGTTCCAGACGGGTGAATTGCCTGTTCCCCAGGCGGGAGTGGGTACGATAACGGGAACCTGACCGTATTCTTCAAAGCAGTCGTTCATGATATCAACAAAGCTTGTCATGTATTTGCTCATGTCAAAGTTGTACATCATGACATCCAGCGCGCAGTTTGCATCGCCAAGCCAGCCGTTCTTTTCCCATACGGGTGTATCTGTGGGCTTGCCTTGGAAATTATTAAGCATAGTTCGGCGCATTATTCCGTGAAGCTTGTTGAGAAGCTCGTTTGAACATTCAAAATCCGAGATGATTTCAACATCGTTTGCTGTTCGATAAATTGTGATGTCATCTGCGGTCAAATTGTCGGGATAATTATCAATTTGAATATATTTAAAGCCCTTGTAACTGAACTTCGGCTCAAAAACTGCAAGAGAGCCGTTGCTGATAAATTTATCCTGCTGAATATATGCTTCAGGCCACCATTCACCGTTGTGTCCTTCATACTTGCCGATTTTCTGAACAAGACCGTCTTCTCTCAGCTTTTCGCCGTAGGTGATTATGATTTCGGCATCTTTGGGCGCATTGATATTTATGGCAGCCCAGCCGGTTGTCATTTCAGGGGCTTCGATAATATAGCTGCCGTCTATGCGTTTTATGCTTTTTGGCTTCATTTCGCTTATGCGGCGAATCGGCGGCATATCCTGGAGCTTTAACGTGCCTGCAGGGGCATCGGCATATTTGGCGTTTTGCCATGTGAATTCCGTGCGGCGCGAATCAAAGGTTTCGCCCAGATAAATGCTGTTTGAAACTGTTGGTCCGTCAAGTGTTACCTGCCATTCTTCATTCGTTACGACTGATTCCGCAGAACCGTCGGCATACGATATTTCCATATCGGCAATCATTTTCGGAGCGGCACGCCAGGAAGCTGTGTTCCAATCCCAGATATCGGTTGTTTCATTAAAGAAGCCGTTGCCGAGCTCAACTGTGACGGTGTTGATTCCGTCGTGAAGCAAATCGGTTATGTCAAAAGCCCTGTAAAGCAACGTTTTGCTGTATTGCGAGTGAGCCGGATTCAAAACACTGTCATCGGGAAGAATGCCGTTAATTTTCAGCTCGAAAAGCCCGAGACCGCAGACGAATATTTGGGCTTTTTTAATTTTGTCGGGAACAACAAAATCTTTACTGAATACAGGCGCAAAACGATCTTCAACCGTCATGTCGGCGCAAATCCATTTACCTTTAAAAACATGTTCGTTATTCATAATTCACCTCGTGCTTTTGTTTGCTTTTTACGCACAATTGAAAAAAGC
>JAZLCS010000045.1:0-6152 GCA_045614385.1 Acutalibacteraceae bacterium
ATGGGTTTGTGTGCTTATATCTACATAAACTTGCTGTATAAGGAGAACGCTTATGAGTAAGTATTCCGTTTCGCTTGAAAAGGTTGTTAACGACCTTTCATTTCAGGTAATTTATACCCCGAAAGACATTGCTGATATCTATATCACTGCACAGGATGTTAACCGACCCGGCCTTATTTTGACGGGCTTTGAGGATTATTTTGACCCCGCACGAATTCAGTTTATAGGTTTGACCGAGCTTGAATATTTCAAGAGTCTGAGCAAAGAAGGCTTCCTTGATTGCCTTGAAAGATTTTTTTCCAAGAGACCGGCGGCAATAGTTGTTACCAGAGATTTACAGTGCGGAAAAAGATTTTTGAGTTTTGCGGAGAAGTATGAGGTTCCCGTGCTTGCTACAAGTGAATCAACCTCCGGCTCAATGTCTGCAACCATTTCATATCTCGGAGTTGAGCTTGCGCAAAGAATAACGCGCCACGGTGTTCTTGTTGAGGTCTACGGCGAAGGTGTTCTGATTCTTGGTGACAGCGGTGTCGGAAAAAGCGAGACAGCTCTCGAACTTATCAAAAGAGGTCACAGACTGATTGCTGACGATGCTGTTGAAATTCGCCGAGTTTCAAACAAAACTCTTGTTGGCTCCGCTCCCGATAACATTCGCCATTTTATTGAACTTCGCGGTGTCGGCGTTCTTAATGCAAGGCGTCTTTTCGGTATGGGTGCGGTTAAGCTGACCGAAAAGGTTGATATGGTTGTTCAGCTTGAGCAGTGGGACAGCGAAAAGGTTTATGACAGACTTGGCCTTGAGAATGAGTATACGGAAATTCTTGATATTAAGGTTCCCGTTACAACCGTTCCTGTAAGACCGGGCAGAAACCTTTCGATTATTATTGAGGCTGCCGCAATGAATAACAGACAAAAGAAAATGGGCTATAATGCTGCCAGAGAGCTTCTTCACGGCTTAGGAATGACAGATGATATTATTCCTGCGAAAAAAGAGCTTGAATTTTGGCACAATTTTTAATAAATAAACTTTGGAGGTAATAGAATATGTACAGAATCGGTGTTGATCTCGGCGGAACAAATATCGCTGTAGGCGTTGTTACAGAGGATTTCAAAATAATCGGCAGGGGAAAGGTCAAGACAAAATGCCCCAGACCCGCTGAGGAAATATTTGACGATATTGCCGTTGCGGTTAATATGGCTGTTAAAGATGCAGGCATTTCAATGGATGAGGTTGTTTCGGTCGGTGTCGGAACTCCCGGCTCCGTAAACAAATCAAACGGTTATATTGAGTTTGCCAACAATCTCGGATTTAATCAGGTTCCGGCAAAAGAAATGCTTGAAGCAAGAATAGGTAAAACAGTTTATCTTGATAATGACGCAAACTGTGCCGCTCTCGGTGAAGCTCTTGCAGGCGCAGGTAAAGGCGTCGGCAATTTTGTTGCCGTTACTCTCGGCACAGGTGTCGGCAGCGGTATTATTGTTGACGGTAAAATTGTAAGCGGTGTTAACTATGCCGGCGGCGAAATGGGTCACACGGTTATTATGGTTAACGGTAAGCAGTGCAACTGCGGCAGAAAAGGCTGCTGGGAGCAGTATGCATCCGCAACAGCTCTTATCTCTCAGACAAAGGAAGCAATGCTTGAAAATAAAGACAGCAAGATGTGGCAGCTCACAAACGGCAGTGTTGATAACGCAAGCGGCAGAACCGCTTTTGATGCAATGAGACTTGGTGATGAAGCCGCAAAGAAAGTTGTTGACAATTATATTTATTATGTTGCTGTCGGCGTTATCAACATTGTTAATACTTTCCAGCCTGAATTTGTTTGTGTTGGCGGCGGTATCAGTCACGAGGGCGATACTCTTCTTGTTCCTCTCAAAAATCATGTTGAAAATGAGAGATACAGCCTTCATGCAAACAAGCAGTGCCAGATTGTTACGGCTGAACTCGGAAATGATGCAGGTATCTTTGGTGCCGCTCTTCTTGATGAATAATAATTTTTACGGAGGAAACCATGAGCTTTTACAGTGAACTTTGTACCTTATGTGAAAAAATCGGATGTGAATATTCAACCGAAGCCATTCTTAAGGACTACACAAGCTTTAAAATCGGCGGCAAGGCTGATATAATGGTTTTCCCTGATTCGGTAATTAAGTTCAGCAGTATTATCAAATTTATTAATGATAGTGGAATTTCCTTTCTTATTATCGGTAAAGGAAGCAACCTTCTGATATCCGATAGCGGATTCAAAGGGGTTGTTATCAACACATGCAAATTTGATAAAATTGAACTTATTGATGAAAACACAATCAAATGCCAAAGCGGTGCTTCACTTTCAAAGCTGTGCCGCTTTGCTCTTGAAAATTCGCTCACCGGTCTTGAATTTGCATTCGGAATCCCCGGCACGGCAGGGGGGGCGGCTTATATGAACGCAGGCGCTTACGGCGGAGAGATGAAAGATGTTCTCGTTTCATGTGAGCATATGCTGAGTGACGGAAGCGTTGAAAGCTATTCGGGTGATGAACTCAAACTCGGATACAGACACAGTGTTTATTCCGATACGGATAAGCTTATTGTTTCTCTTACTGTCAGACTCGAAAAGGGCAACAAAACAGAAATTAAAGCAAAAATGGATGAGCTTATGGGTAAGCGCAGAGACAAACAACCGCTTGAATTTCCGAGCGCTGGAAGCACCTTTAAACGCCCGGAGGGCTATTTTGCAGGTGCCTTGATTGAACAGTGCGGTTTGAAAGGATATACCGTTGGCGGAGCTCAGGTCAGCGAAAAGCACGCAGGTTTTGTTATTAATATCGGCAACGCAACTGCCTGCGATGTGATAAATGTTATCAATCACTGCCAAGAAACTGTTTTATCAGAAACATCTGTAACTCTTGAACCCGAAGTTAAAATTATAAAACAGGGGGAGTAAAATTGTCGTTTTCTTCTGATGTTAAAAGTGAAATTTCAAAAACAGAGAATTTATCCTCCTGTTGCTTACACGCACAAGTCTACGGGCTTGTGCTTTTTGCTCATTTTTCAAAATACAATTTATCCATAACCACTGAAAATAAAGACATATTCGAGCTTTATTTATCTTATCTCAGCGATTACTGCGGCGTGAAGCCGACAATAAGCGAAAGCGGAACTAAAAAGCTTACTGCTTATCTTAAAACCGATGAAGAAAAGGAGAAGGTCTTTGACAAGTTCGGTCATTCATTAAAAGAGGCATCACTCCGTATCAATCGGGCTAATATTTCCGATGAATGCTGCCAGAGTGCTTTTCTTCGCGGAATTTTTTTATCATGCGGAACTGTTACAGACCCCGAACGAGGCTATCATCTGGAATTTGTTGTTCCTTATAAGCGCTTATGCATGGATTTGATGAAATTCATGGATGAGCTTAGTCTTAAACCTAAATACATAGTCAGAAAAGGCAATCATGTTATTTATTTTAAGGACAGTGAAAGCATAGAGGATATTCTTGCCATTATAGGTGCGCAGGATGCTTCGCTTCATGTTATGGGCATTAAAATTGAAAAAGATGTCAAGAATAAAGTTAACCGCAGGCTTAATTTTGAAATGTCAAATATAAATAAAACCGTTGATGCCGCAAATTTGCAGGTTGAAGCAATTAAATATATCGAAGATAAAAAGGGTATTTCTTCGCTTCCCGATAATCTGCAGAAAATCGCAGAAATCCGTCTCGAATACCCTGAAGCCAGCCTTAGCGAGCTTGAAAAAATTCTGGACGAGCCTATTTCACGCTCAGGCATCAATCACAGACTCGGACGAATCGTTAAAATAGCCGAAAAAATGAAAAACGGAGAATGATATGTCTTTCACACATTTACATGTACACAGTGAATACAGTTTGCTTGACGGCGCTTGCAGAATCGCACCTATGCTTGATAAAATCAAAAGCATGGGTCAGGATTCCGTTGCCATAACCGATCACGGTGTTATGTACGGTGTTATTGATTTTTATAAAACCGCAAAAGCCAAAGGCGTCAAACCGATTATCGGCTGCGAGGTGTATGTTGCACCGCGCTCAAGATTTGATAAAGTTCACGGAATTGATAATGAAAGATATCATCTTGTGCTTCTATGCAAAAACAATGAAGGTTATAAAAATCTTATCAAACTTGTTTCGGAAGGCTGGGTAAACGGCTTTTATACCAAACCGAGAGTTGATAAAGATATTCTTGAAAAATATCATGAGGGATTAATTGCGCTTTCCGGATGCCTTGCGGGTGAGGTTGCGCAGGCACTTCAGAGAAATGATTATGATGAAGCAAAAAAAATCGCCGTATGGTACAGAAGCGTTTTCGGCGCGGATAATTATTATCTTGAAATTCAAAACCACAATCTTGAAGAACAAATTCGCATTAATCCCGATTTAATTAAACTTTCAAATGAACTTAACATTCCGCTTGTTGCAACAAATGATGCTCATTATGTGGACAAGCAGGATTCAAAAATGCAGCAAATACTTATTTGCATACAGACTAACCACACCATTGGTGAAGATACCGGTCTTGAATTCGGAACAGAAGAATTTTATCTGAAATCCGAAGAAGAAATGCTTGCATCTTTTCCGAATTGTCCTCAGGCGGTTTACAATACCGCCGAAATTGCCGAAAGATGCAACGTTGAGTTTGAATTCGGTAACACTAAGCTTCCTCATTTTGATGTTCCCGAAGGATATGACCATTTTGAATGGTTTTCACTTCTGTGCAGGAAGGGTTTAACCAAACGATACGGTGAAAATCCGCCTAAGGAATATGTTGACAGGCTCAACTATGAGCTTGAAATTATAAATAAAATGGGCTATGTTGACTATTATCTGATAGTCCATGACTTTATTAAGCACGCAAAAGATAAGGGAATACCTGTCGGACCGGGAAGAGGTTCGGGTGCTGCAAGCATCTGCGCCTACTGCATTGGTATAACCGGCATTGACCCTATGAAATACAGCCTTCTCTTTGAAAGATTTCTCAACCCCGAAAGGGTCAGTATGCCCGATTTTGATGTTGATTTCTGCTTTGAAAGGCGAGGCGAAGTAATAGATTATGTTATTGACAAATATGGTTCAGATCATGTTGCTCAGATTGTAACTTTCGGCACAATGGCTGCAAAACAGGCAATCAGAGATGTCGGCAGAGCAATGGGTATTTCATACTCTGTTGTTGATAACATTGCAAAACAGGTGCCTAATGAATTAAATATAACCATTGACAGAGCTTTAAAAAGATCCGTTGATTTTAAAGAACTTTATGACAATGACGATGAAGCACGCGAGCTTATTGAAATGGCACGCAAGATTGAGGGTATGCCGCGCCATGCTTCGACGCATGCCGCAGGCGTTGTTATTACTCATGATCCTGTTGAGTCATATGTTCCGCTTGCCAAGAACGATGAAGCGGTTGTAACTCAATTCCCCATGACAACGCTTGAGGAATTAGGGCTTCTTAAAATGGATTTTCTCGGTCTGAGAACCTTGACTGTTATCAGGTCGGCAGAAAAAATGATACAAAAAAATAACCCTTCATTCAGAATTGATAATGTTGATATTGACGATAAAGCTGTTTTTGAAATGATGTGTTCTGCTCAGACAGAAGGCGTTTTTCAGTTTGAATCCGCAGGAATGCGCAGCGTTCTTTCTCAGCTAAAGCCCGAAAGCCTTGAGGATTTAATAGCGGTTATTTCACTTTACAGACCGGGCCCGATGGATTCCATACCAACCTATATCGAAAACAGGCATAATCCCGATAAGATCAGATACAAAGCTCCGCAGCTAAAAAACATTCTTGAAGTTACCTATGGCTGCATGGTTTATCAGGAGCAGGTTATGCAGATCGTGCGCGACCTTGCAGGCTATTCCATGGGTCGGAGCGACCTGGTGCGCCGCGCCATGTCCAAGAAAAAACATGATGTAATGGCTCAGGAAAAGGCCAATTTCATCCATGGTCTGGAAAAGGATGGGGAAATCATTGTGCCGGGCTGCGTGCGCAACGGCGTATCCGCCCAGGCTGCGGAACAGATCTTCGATGAAATGACAGCTTTTGCAAGCTATGCCTTCAATAAGTCTCATGCGGCAGCCTATGCGGTGGTCGCTGTGCAGACGGCGTGGCTGAAGCTGCAAAGTCGGAGGCCA
>JAZLCS010000046.1:0-8978 GCA_045614385.1 Acutalibacteraceae bacterium
CGTAAGCCAGTAAGACCCCTCATGGACTATGAGGTTGATAGGTTGCATGTGTAAGCGTGGTGACACGTTCAGCTTGGCAATACTAATAGGTCGAGGGCTTGACCATATTTAATCTAGTTTCTCTTTTCCTTACTCTTCATACCTAACTTTGTTCAGTTTTCAGGGTGTATTGCACTGATATTAACCGTCTCTTAGGAGACGGTTTTTTATTTTGGTTTTTTAAATCCTCTTGACAAAGGCATTCTAATGCGTTAGAATATAGTTGTACTAATGCATTAGAATGGAACGTGAAAGGGGATATTTTTTATGGCTACACCAAAGATTTTTGAAAGTGAATATCGTTTTTGCTTGATTCTTTGGGATAATGAACCAATCAGCAGCCGTGAGCTTTCCGAATTGTGCAAGGAACAGCTTGGTTGGTCAAAAACAACGACTTACACGGTCATCAAGCGCCTTTCGGACAGAGGAGTTCTTAAAAATGAGAACACTATTGTCACTTCTCTCGTGTCAAAGGATGAAGCTCAGGTTTCTGAAATTGATGAACTAATGAAAAAAAAGTTTGAAGGGTCTATTCCTGCTTTTTTTGCTGCTTTTGCCCGCAGCCGTAAGCTTTCCGATAAAGAAATTGAGGAGATAAGACAGATTATAGAACAAGGGGGTAAGTGATATGGATAATCTTTTTATAGATTTTCTTAATACAAGCATCACTGCAAGCTACATTATTATTGCTGTCCTTCTTATAAGGTGCATTTTTAAAAAGATACCTAAAAAATTCATCTGTGTTTTATGGTCAATTGCAGGCTTGCGGCTTGTTTTGCCGTTTTCAATTGAAAGCGTATTCAGCCTGATTCCGAGCACAAAAATAATAGATCCGGTGTCTGGTAATACATATGGTTTGAAACTTAATTCCGGAATATCAACAATTGACATACCTGTTAATAATTATTTTGTTGAAAACAAAATGTCGGTAACCGAAACTGTGACTCCGGCGGATAAAGAAGTTGTTATTTCTGTTATCGGAGTTGTTTGGCTTATCGGTATATCCGTAATTTTACTTTATGGTTTTTTTAGCTGTCTTAAGCTGAAAAAGTTTGTGTCAACCGCTGTTTTGCTTAATGACAATGTTATGCAGAGCGAATGTGTTATTTCTCCTTTTATTCTCGGATTCTTCAAACCTAAAGTATATGTTCCTTTCGGTATGTCGGAAGAAGCTCTGAATTATGTTGTTGCTCATGAAAAAGCACATATCAAACGCCGTGACCATTGGATTAAGCCGATCGGATTTTTAATTTTAGCGTTTTATTGGTTTAACCCGCTTTTGTGGGTAGCATACATCATGCTTTGCCGTGATATTGAAAGAGCCTGTGACGAAAAGGTTATCTCTCAGATGGATGAAAATGAGCGAAAAGAATATGCACAAGTGCTTTTGGATTGCGCAGTTAATCGATATCGAATTGCCGCCTGCCCTCTTGCTTTCGGTGAGGTTGGCATAAAGGAACGTATAAAAGGAATTATAAATTATAAAAAGCCTGCATTTTGGGCGATTATCATTGCGATTATTGCATGTGTTATTGTGGCGGTATGCTTTTTGACAAATCCCAAAAATGAGGCGAGCGACGATTATGAATATCCTTACCGAATTGTCGCAGAAATCAATTATGACGATTCTGGAAAAGAGTATACCCGAGTATTCAGTGCCCAAAAAGGAGACCAACATACAGTTGTTGACGGAGTTGTATTCACCGTTTCTGATGTTGATTTGCAAACGGGAGAAATAGATCTCGGATTTGATGGTGAGAATCGGCCAATCAGTGCTTTTTCAGGGAAACAGCTCGGATTATTAGTAGTGAATCTTACACAGTCACACAGAGTGAAAACCGCAAGCGGCGCAGAAATTACCTTCAGCTTTGTGCAGACTCAGACCGTTGATTATGCAATATCTAAAGCGATAATGGAATATAATAAAGATCTTTATATGGAAGGTTCTGTAGCTTTTGAATCGCATGAAACGCTGAAAATTGAGAGGGATAAAGGCTTTGTCGGCAGCGATGATGCCGAAAATGTGACGGTTTATCTGAATATGGCATATGGCGAATATGTACTTAATAATGATGAGGTTGAATGCGTCGGAGGATGTTCAATGCCGATAGCTCTTCACTTTAATTATATTGATGGTATCTATACGCTTACTGAATATTGGCAGCCGAAAGACGGCAGCAGATATGTCGATTCAATCAGAAAAAAGTTCCCTCTTGTTGCGGCGGAGATTGCCATTCAAAACGGCGGGGAAGGGACTCTTTCAAATCAGAACAGAGAAAAGGCAAAAGTCTATTTTGAAGGTCTTGATAACGGTTGTGCGGTGAATACGGGTGTTGATGGTTTTAACGCAAATGTGCTTGCAATGCCTGTTTACGGCGATAACCCTTATATTGAAATTGAGTGGTCAAACGGCACTTTGTATGACATTGCATGCACCGGTACTCACGGAATGCAGATGTATGTTGACTATTCATGGGTCAATGTGCAGACCGGCACTGTTTTTGAGCCGACTTATCTCAAAATAATTGAACCGGGCGAAGCATATACGGTAAAATACAGCCTTGATATGTTTGATATTGAAAACGACGGACTTTACCGCTTTACCGACGTGTTTACGATTAACGGTGAAAAAGTGACCGCTTGGATTGATTTCAACAAAGGACCTGTAAAAGGTGATGCGGATGTTGAAGAACCGTCAACAATAGCTGTTTTTGATGAAGAACCTCTGTTTGACACTTCGGAATATAATTCCGTTATTTCCGTTTCAAGCGGAAAATTCGTTGCACGAAAGATTATTGACAAATCGGCATATTCTGCGCTTCTTGACGAAAACGGCAATGAAATAATACCGTTATTCAGAGGAGAAATAAGGCGGATAAACGGAAATTCCGATGCAACTCCCATTCTGTCTGTTGAACCCTTTGAGGATAAGCATATATTGACCGATGCCGACGGTAAAAAAATCAGTAACTATGAGTTCAACGGCACGGGAATTAATGAGAATTGTAACTTGATTTACGGATATACCGATGAGGAATATGTTTTCTTGAACTTCAACGGTGAGCATCTTGCAACGGTCAAAGATGGCGAAATTGCGGATTTGCTTCCCGAACAATGGAAGGGATATATCATAACCGTAAAGAATTGCGGAAACAGCTATAAATTCGGCGTATCAAAAAACGGTGTGAAGATAATTCCATGCGAATATGATGAAATTGAGGTTGTGTCAGCTGACAGGATTGTTGCGAGAATCGGTGAATCGCAGAGCCTTGCCCCGACTGATATCCTGCACATTTTCGACGGCAGCGGAAACCGGCTCACAACAGACGGCGATTATAATTACGCAGCCTTCATCGGTGATGAAGAATACGGTGTTGCATCAAAATTGGATGATAATTATAATATGACCTGTTGGCTTATAGATAAAGACGGCAACAAGCATTCGGAAGGGTATGACACAATCTACGGCACTGAAAGCGGTTATGTCGGCGAAAAAGACGGTCTGAAATATAAAATTAAATTATAACAAAAAAAGGCAGAGGTAATCCTCTGCCTTAGCTTATTTAATTACATTGCAGCTTTCAACGCCGTAGTATTTAAAGCATTCAATTGCTTGTTTATCAATGCGTTCGCCACACACAACAATCGGCACGGCAGGGGGGCACGCAACATTTGCTGTTGCCAGAACTTTGCCCACACTTTCGCATGCATAAACAGTTTCACTTGCGGAAAAACAAGCTTCTCTGACAGACATAACGGTTTCGGGGGCATGAAACTCGGGCGGCTTTTCTGCAATTGCGGATTTTGGGGGAATTGCAAGCAAAACTTTTTTGAGTATTTCAAGTCCGTCTTTGCCTGTTTCCGGTGTTAACATCATAACAGTGAAGTCACGGTCGCAGAATTCGCAGACAATACCTCTTTGATTAAGGATATCAGCAAGTTCATTTCCGTAATATCCGTATTTCTTTGCGGCAACCGTGAGTTTGAGCGGTTCGTTGCCTATAAGCTGATATCCGTGTACGGATAATACATTTTTCAAAGACTGAACCTCACAAATAAAATCGGAAAGACGTTCTTTATAGCCGTCTGATATGTATTTGTTGGCGCAATCAAGTGACTGCATAATAATATATGATGGGCTTGTCGAACCGAAAAGAGCCAACGCATCTTTTGCGTTCCGGCTGAATAATTCGGGAGCATCGGATGAGATGTGCATGTAAGCTCCGCCGGTCAGAACGGGCAGAGTTTTATGGGCTGAGTCACAGCAGATATCGGCGCCGAGGTCGATAGGGTGCAAAGATTCGAGAAGAAATTTCAGGTAAGCGCCGTGCGCGTTGTCAACAATAAGAAGAACACCGTTATTACGGCAAACTTCGGAAAGTTTGCGAATATCTGCAAGATTTCCGAGATAATCGGGGCTTGTCAGATAGACGGCGGTCGGATTGTGCTTTTTAATCGCCATGTCAAGCTCATATGGGGTTACAGTGCATGAAAGATATGACTCGGTGTTTTGCGGATAAAGCCATTCTATATCAAAATCCAATAAAGCTGCAGCACTCAAAAAGGTTTTATGAGCGTTTCTGCCTGCGAGAATCAGAGGTGTTTTATTTTGCTGCTTTGCATAAAGAGCGGTCAGATAAAGCATTGCGCGTATGCAATGAGAGGAGCCCTCTGTTGAATAAAAGGTTTTGCAGCCGAAAAGAGAGCTTGCGTTTTCTTCGCTTTCTTTTATTATTCCGTTCGCTTCATAAAGGCTGTCTGCTCCGCTGATTTCGGTGATATCAAGCTCTTCAATTCCGAAAAAACCATGCCCTTTATGCCCCGGCATATGCAAGCGCAGCGCATTGCTTTCGGAATACCTGCGAACATAATCACAAATTGGAGTGTTCATTATTCATCATCCTCAAAAGCTCTTGCGATTGCAACCATAATTGCGCATTCCATTCTCTTTTTGAAAAGCTCGCAACCGTATTTATAGACACCCTTGACCGAACCTGTTGAATGGTATGCATTTGCTGCGCAGCCGCCTGAGCAATAAAGCTTTGCCCAACAGTCACGGCATTCCGGGCGCGAATAAACATTGCATTCGGCAAACTCATTCTGAATTGCGGTGTTGGTAACGCCATTCCAAATATCGCCGAGTTTGAATTTTTCTTCACCAACGAACTGGTGGCAGGGATAGAGTTCGCCCGTGGGAGTGACCGCCATGTATTCCGTGCCGGAACCGCAGCCTGAGATACGTTTATAAATGCAGGGGCCGCCCGTCAGGTCAATCATGTAATGATAAAAGGTGAAGGGTTTACCTTCTTTATCACGATTGAGCATAAGTTCGGCAAGCTTTTCATACTGGTCTTTAACAATATCCATATCCTCAGTAGTGAGTTCGGACGGGTCACCCGGTGCGCAGACAACAGGCTCCATACTAAGTTCGGTGAAGCCAAGGTCAAGCATTTGTCGGATATCTTTTAAAAAGTCGGGGTTTGCGTGAGTAAAAGTGCCGCGCATGTAATAGTTTTTGCCGCCTCTGGCTTCAACGAGCTTCTGAAATTTAGGCACAATGCGTTCCCAGCTTCCGTTGCCCGAATAGTCAACACGGAAACGGTCGTGGATTTCTTTTCTGCCGTCAAGGCTTAGAACAACGTTGCTCATTTCACGGTTTGCAAAGTCGATAACATCGTCATCGATAAGCATGCCGTTTGTTGTCAGCGTGAAGCGGAAATTTTTGTTGTGCTCCTTTTCGATGCTGCGCGCATATGCAACAAGCTGTTTAACAACATCAAAATTCATCAAAGGCTCGCCGCCGAAAAAGTCAACCTCAAGGTTGCGGCGGGTGCCTGAATTTGCAATCAGAAAATCAAGAGCCTGCTTGCCTACTTCAAAGCTCATCAGTGCGCGCTCACCGTGGTATTTACCCTGGCTTGCGAAGCAATAGGAGCAGTTGAGGTTGCAGGTATGGGCAATATGCATGCAGAGAGCTTTAACAACTCCCGCTGTTTTTGCTTTCAGATGACCTGCCATCGGTTCAAAGCTTTCGGGGGTAAAGAGTTTGCCGCTGTTTTTCAGCTCAGTTATCTGTTCATAGCATTCTTCAATATCCGAAACGGGAATATCTGAATGTTTTTGTTTGATTTTATTAATAACACTTTCACGGCGTTCGGTTTCATATAATGAAATCATGTCATATGCAACCTCGTCAACCGCATGAACTGAGCCGGAGCAGATATCAAGCACGATGTTGTAGCCGTTAAGCTGGTATTGATGTATCATAAATTAAAAGTCTCCTATGTTGAAAATGCCGCCATAAAGGCGGCATTTTGTTTTGCAATTATTTGCTTTCTTTGCTCTGAGCGTTTTCGCACTGCTGGTTAGCAATGCCGCAGCTGGTTTTGCAAGCTGACTGACATGAAGTCTGGCATTCGCCGCAGCCGCCGTTCTTTGCGCTGTCACAAAGGTTGCGTGTTTCAAGAGTCTTAATATGTTTCATAGTGTTTACCTCCACAAAATTACTATTATAAATAGTATCACAATATCAGACCAAAGTCAATAAAATATTTTATCAGAAAAGGTCTTCCTGGTTTGCAGTTTTGATTCCCGCTCCCGCGAGAGCGGCTGCGGCAATCTGGTTGTCATCAACGCGGAAAATCATGTATGCACCGGCTTTGGATGAATTGAATGCATAGGTGTATTCAACAACAACATTTGCATCTGAGAGAACTTCAAGAATTGAAGCGAGGCTGCCGGGAGTGTCAGAAATTGCCGCTGCAAGAACATCGGTTACTGTTGTGATATATCCGCCGTTTTTAAGGGCGGCATCAGCCATTTTCGGGTCATCGCAAATGATGCGGAGAATACCGAAATCCTGAGTGTCCGCAATTGAAAGAGCCCTGAGGTTGATGCTGTTGTCTGCGATATATCTGGTAGCTTCTGCAAGCTTACCTTTTTTGTTTTCAATGAATACGGAAATCTGTTTTACGCTCATTTCTCTGACTCCTTTCGATTAATCATGAAGTTTTCTCTTGTCAATAACACGAACGGCTTTGCCTTCGCTTCTGGTGATGGTTTTGGGTGCAACAAGATGAACTTTGGGATTGATACCGAGCATGGTTTTTATTGCGTTTGCGAGAGCTTTTTCTTTTGCGGCAAGCTCTTTGACTGTATCGGAGAACTGGTCGGGGTTGAGTTCAACCGAAATGTCAAGAGTGTCAACATTATTTGCTCTGTCAACCTCGATGAGGTAGTTGGGCGAATAGCCTTCCTGAAGAAGCACGGTTTCAATCTGTGAGGGGAATACGTTGACACCGCGGATAATCATCATGTCGTCGCTTCTGCCCATGGGTTTTGCCATCTTGATAAGAGTTCTGCCGCAAGAGCATTTCTTTCTTGAAAGAATGCAGATATCTCTTGTGCGGTATCTGAGAAGAGGGAAACCTTCTTTGTCAAGGCTTGTGAAAACAAGCTCGCCTTTTGACCCTTCGGGGAGAACCTCACCCGTTTCGGGGTCGATAATTTCTGCAAGGAAGTGATCCTCGTTGATGTGCATACCCGTTTGTTCTTCGCATTCAAAAGCAACTCCGGGTCCGGTTGATTCCGTAAGACCGTAAATGTCGTATGCTTTGATGCCGAGAGATTTTTCGATATCTCTTCTCATCTCTTCTGTCCAGGGCTCTGCGCCGAAAATGCCTGCCTTAAGGTTTATATCATCGGGAGAAAGACCCATTTCCTTGAGCGTTTCGCCGATATATGCTGCATAGGAAGGTGTGCAACAGATTATAGTTGATTGAAGGTCCTGCATGAACTGAATCTGGCGCTCTGTGTTGCCTGATGACATGGGAAGTGTCAGACAGCCGACTTTCTGGGAACCGCCGTTAAGACCGAAGCCACCGGTGAAAAGTCCGTAACCGTAAGCAACCTGGCAAACATCTTCATTTGAGCCGCCTGCGGCAACGATTGCTCTTGCACAGCAGTCTTCCCAGAGGTCGATGTCATTTTGAGTATAGAATGCAACAACTCTTTTGCCGGTTGTGCCGCTTGTTGAGTGAATTCTTATGCAGTTTTTGAGGTCAGTTCCGAGAAGACCGTAGGGATATGCATCACGGAGGTCTGATTTTGTGAGGAACGGAAGCTTGTGCAGGTCATCAACAGATTTGATGTCGTCGGGAGTAACACCTTTTTCATCCATGAGGTTGCGGTAATACTCAACGTGTTCGTATACATGCTTAACCTGCTTGACGAGTTTTTCACTCTGGAGCGCCTTCATTTCTTCAACCGACATGGTTTCGATTTCGGGCTGAAAATATTTGCTCATTTTTAACACTTCCTTCTATTATATGCCGTAGCCCATTTCAAATGCCTTGAGGTTGAGTTCAAGGAATTTAGCGGGAACGCTCTCTTTGAGCGCTTTAATCCATTTTTCTTTTTCAACATCGGCCATGTTCTTTGCCATTGCGCCGATGAGAATAACATTGACGGCTTTTGAGTTGCCCGCTTCAACTGCCATGGGAAGGGCATCAACCGTCTCAACGTCTGCACCCGAAGCTCTGAGAGCTTCAATGATGCCTTCGGGGTATTCGGCAGCACCCATAACAACGGGCATGGGGTCGGTCTGCTGAGTGTTAACAATGATTTTGCCGTCGGGCTTGAGATATTCAAGCCATCTTGCAGCTTCAAGCTTTTCAAAAGCAAGTATGATATCTGCTTCACCCTTTTCAATGATGGGGGAGGCGACCTTGTCACCGAATCTGACATATGTAACAACCGAGCCGCCGCGCTGGCTCATGCCGTGAACCTCTGAAACCTTTACGTCGTATCCACAGTCGAGAAGTGCCGCACCGAGAATTCGGCTTGCAAGCAATGTTCCCTGACCGCCGACGCCGACTATCATAATTGATTTATTCATGTTTTTCCCCTCCTTATTCAATAGCGCCGAACTTGCAAAGCTG
>JAZLCS010000047.1:0-7197 GCA_045614385.1 Acutalibacteraceae bacterium
TTTTTTGTGTGATTTATCAATATACAAATAGTATAATATAATGTATAATATTTATAAAATTATACAAAAAGGAGTATTTCTTATGGAAAGAAACTTTCCGATAATCCTCAGCGAGCTGAGAAAAGAAAAAGGGCTGAGCCAAAAAGACGCGGCAGCGCAGCTCGGAATCTCGCAGGCGTTGCTCTCCCACTATGAAAAAGGTATCCGCGAATGCGGTCAGAGCTTCTTAATAAAAGTTGCGGATTTTTACGGCGTAAGCTGCGATTACCTTCTCGGCAGAACGAGCAAAAAAAACGAAGCGATGCTCACCGCCTCAATGTTTTTAAACACCGATTCTCACGACACAAAACCAACATCTCAAACAATGATAAAGGCTTGTGCTCTTCTGTCAGATGCTCTGCACTCCCCCGAAAAGCTTGAAGGAGTTCAGCTTGAAATGCTTTTGGCAATCGGTCTTTATAAAATCATTCTTGTTCAGGCATACGCAGGGCATCTGCCGAAAAACTGGACCGGAAAAGCATATGTTGACGGCAGCGTTCACTGCACGCCCGCCTATCTTGCGCAGGCAGAATACGCGGCCTATAACGCATTGAGACCGAATATGAGCAAGAAGCCCGAGCCCGATGCCCCTATTCCCGATGCAATAAACACAGTTGTGAAAATGGCAGAAGACTATATTTTGAAATTTATTTCGGAAGCCAATCCGCCAATGCCTCTTGAATACTTCAGATAATTAGTCAAAGCAACGCACCGATTACGGTGCGTTGCTCTTTTATTACATAAGCGACTCGTAAAGCTTAATATATTCTCTTGCAGATTTGCCCCAACTGTTGTCGCATTTGAGTGCTCTTTCCACAAGCTTTGTCCAATAACCTTTGTCAGCATAGGATGCAAGAGCGCGTCTGATAGCATCAAGCATGTCATACGCATCATAACTCTTGAAGGTGAAGCCGTTACCTTTGCCGTCGCCGCTGTCGGTGATGGTATCCTTCAATCCGCCGGTTTCTCGAACGATGGGGATTGAACCGTAGCGCAGAGCAACCATCTGCGAAAGCCCGCAAGGCTCGCTCTTTGAAGGCATAAGGAACATATCACTGCCCGCATAAATCTTTCTTGCCATATCGGGAATGAAGCCTATGCGCAGGCCAACCTTTTCGGGAAATGCGGATGCAAGCTCCTTAAAGAAAGCTTCATATTCCCAATCACCGGAGCCGAGAACAACAAGCTGCATATCGGTTGTTTCAAGAAGCTCCCACATGATTCTCTTGACAAGGTCAAGACCCTTGTGGGCAACCAGACGGGAAACGATACCCATAACGGGAGCGTCGTCTTTTACCGGCAGACCGAAAAGTTCCTGAAGCGCAGCCTTGTTTTTAGCCTTGGCGGCAAAATCCTTTGCTGAATAGTTATAGAAAATGTCTTTGTCTGTTTCGGGGTTATAGTTGATAACATCAATTCCGTTAAGAATACCGCTGAGCTTATAGCTTCTTTCTTTCAGAATCGGGTCAAGTCCGTGGCTGAACCACGGGTCAAGAATTTCACCCGCATAGGTGTTGCTGACGGTTGTTACCTTGTTGGCGCACTCAATGCCGCCCTTCATAAGGTTAATGCAGTCTCCGAACTGAAGCAGAGAAGTGCACTCCTCGCCAAGGCCGAAAACATCGCCGAGAATCTCGTTGCCGTATTTGCCCTGATACTGAATGTTATGAATCGTGAAAACAGTTTTGATGCCTGTATAGCCCTCTTTGTTGCCGTAAATCGTTGAATAATAAACGGGAACAAGAGCCGTCTGCCAATCGTTGCAGTGAATTATGTCGGGCTTGAAATCGATATAGGGCAGAATTTCGAGAATTGCTCTTGAGAAAAAGGCAAATCTCTCTCCGTCATCATAATGACCGTAAAAAGAGTTCCTTTTGAAATAATATTCGTTGTCGATAAGGTAATAAATTACGCCGCCTGCTTTGGCCTCGAAAACACCGCAATACTGCCTGCGCCATGAAACCGGAACCATAATGTTGGTTATAAACTTCATGTTTGCACGCATTTCATCGCTGATTGAGCCGTAAAGAGGCATAACAACTCTGCATGCAACCTTGCGGTTACGAAGTGCCTGAGGCAAAGAACCTGCAACATCTGCAAGCCCGCCGCTCGCTGCGAAAGGCAGAGCTTCACTTGAAGCATAAAGAACTTTCATATTTTCATTTCCTTTCTGCTTTTATTCAAAAATAACCGTTGTGTAATACTTATCCTGATGCTCTATAACACCAACACCGATTTTTGTTATCTCATTGCTCATTGCTTTATCGGCAATTCCGGGAGCAACTGCCTGAGTATAAAGGCTGTTGCCGCCGTATTCGGTTTGGAAGGTGTATGACCCGCTGACGGATTTGTCGCCGTAAAACTCGGGAGCAGCCATTGAAATGCTGCTCATTTCCGCCGAGGTTTTAAGATCGCTTGAAACCGCAAGAGGAGCAAGGCCGTTGTTATATCTTTCGAGATTAAGCTGGTCAATTATTGCCTGTGCAAGGGTTTCATTGCGTTGCGGAGTTGCATTGGGGATTTCAAAACGCGGAGTTGTTGCAGGCTCTGCGCTTTCGCTCCATATATCGCCCTCGGTGGGAACAGGCGGATCAATGGTTACGGCTTCGGTTTTCGGGTTGCCGTTTTCATCCTTCTCAACCTGACCCCAACGGTTGGTGACCTCAACATATGAGGTTCTCGGCGTATATTTGGTTGTTGTGACCGTTGTCGGCTCGGTTGTTGTGCCCGTCATGACCACGGTGTGATTAACAACCTCGGTAACCTGCTCGCCGTTTTCATTCGTTACGGCAACACCGCTTGTATCCGTAACCGCAACAAAGCTTGTTTCTTCAACAAAATAGGTCGGCATTTCGGTTGTTGTAACCGTTGTTGTTGTTTTTTTTGCCGGATATTTATGGTTCGAAGAAACTCTGGGCCGGCTGTATTCGCTGGGCATTGTGATGAACTCAACGCTGCCGAATTCATCCGTTGAACTGACAACAATCATTGTGGTTTCAATAATCATTTCCGGCTCGGTGGTTCGTTCTCTTCCGTCAAAAACACCTGTTTTGACAAGAATAACAACAACAACCAGCACAAGCGCAAGCGCAACCACCACGCCGGTTAAAATATTTTTGGTAGACATAAGATTCACGCTTTCTTAAATGACAATTCCCTTTCCGATATAAACGGGATAGTTTGATGCTCCGCAAAGCATCTTGTTGGGCTTGAGAACCGCACCCTTATCGATTATTACGCAGTCGAGAGTTGAGTTCTCGCCGATGAAAGAGCCCTGCATAACGATTGAATTTTTGATTTTTGCGCCCTTTGCAACAGTTACGCCTCTGAAAAGAATTGAGTTTTCAACCTCGCCGTCTATTTTGCATCCGTCTGCAATCAGAGAATTTTTGACATTTGCGCCGATGCCGTAGGTGGCGGGCACTTCATCCCTTACCTTGGTGTAAATCGGGCTGTCGGGAGTGAAAAGCTCTTTCCTGTTTTCAATCTTAAGAAGCTCAAGGCTGATATCATAATAACTCTGGAGAGAACCGAGAACCTTCACAAAGCCTGTTACTTCATAGCCGTAAATTCTGATATGCTTTATGTTATTTGAAATGATAGTTTCAAAATCATCGGTCTTTGTGCTGTGAGCTTCATGAAGAAGGCGCTCAAGCAGAGTTCTTCTGATAATCATGGTTTTAAGAGAATAGTTAACATCAGAGCTGTAGCAGTCAAGAATCTTTGTTGCCGTAATTCTTGAATCCTCATCCATAACTATTTCTGTGTTGGCCTCCATCTTGGGAGGAATGCCTTTTGCATATGCGATTGTAACATCAGCGTCCTTAGCAACATGAGCTTTGTAAAGAGCTTCATAATCCATATTGCAGATAACGTTACAATCGGTAAGAAGGACATGGTCTTTGCCCGAATTTTCGATATAGTTAATGCTGTTATAGAGAGCATCTGCCTTGCCTTTAATCATGCCCGTACCGGGGAGATTGTAAGGGGGCAGAATTGTCATGCCCTCTCTTTTTCTTGAAAGATCCCATGCTTTACCTGAACCGATGTGGTCCATAAGCGAGCGGTAGTTACTCTTGGTAATAACGCCGACCTTTGAAATGCCTGCGTTAACCATGCTTGAAAGAGGGAAGTCTATAAGACGGTAACGGCCCGCAAACGGAATCGAGCCCATTGTTCTGAGAGCTGTAAGCTCAGGGATAACTTCATCATTGGCATTTGAAAAGATAATGCCGAGAACATTGTTTGCTGCCATTATTCCGCACCTCCGATATCACTGTCTATCATTGCCTGAGGCTCAACCTTTGCGCCCTTGCCGATTTTAACGCCGTTGCCTATAACCGCAACGCCCCAATCATTAACATCTGCCATGTTTTCGGGGCTTTCGCCGACAACTGCGCCTTCTTCAATAACCGCATTTTCGGCAACGATTGAATATTGAACAACCGCGCCTTTTTTGATAACCGTGCCGGGCATAACAATTGAATATTTTACATCCGCGCCCTCTTCAACGGTTACGTTCGCAAAAAGAACGGAGAAATCTATGTTGCCGCCGATTTCGCAGCCTTCGGTTATCATTGAATTTTCAACCTTTGCGTTTTCGCCTATGTAATGGGGAGGAGCAGCGGGTGAGCGGGAATAAATCTTCCAGCTGTCGTCATTCAAATCAAGGTCAACCTTGGGATTAAGAAGGTCAAGGTTTGCATCCCAGAGGCTGTTGATTGTTCCGACGTCTTTCCAATAGCCGTCAAACTGATAGGCAAACATTCTCTCGCCTGCAGAATGCATGGCAGGAATAACGTCGTGGCCGAAGTCGTTGCCCGAGCCTTCTTTTGCTTCGTCTTCAATAAGATATCTGCGAAGCTTCTGCCAATTAAAGATATAAACACCCATTGAAGCCTTGTTGCTTCTGGGATTCTTGGGTTTTTCTTCAAATTCGCTGATTGAGCCGTCATCATTGACAAGCATCAGACCGAAGCGGCTTGCTTCATCCCAGGGAACTTCGAGCATTGCAATTGTGCAGTCCGCATTTTTTTCCTTGTGATAATCAAGCATTTTGGAATAGTCCATTTTGTAGATATGGTCACCCGAAAGAATAAGAACATATTCGGGGTCATATCTTTCAATGAAGTTTATGTTCTGATAGATTGCGTTTGCAGTGCCTTTGTACCATTCTGTTCCCTTAATCTGCTGATAGGGAGAAAGAATATGTACGCCGCCGTTGGCGCGGTCAAGATCCCAGGGCTGACCGTTGCCGATATAGTCATTAAGCTCAAGCGGCTGATACTGAGTAAGAACACCGACGGTATAAATGCCGGAGTTAACACAGTTTGAAAGAGGGAAATCTATGATACGGTATTTGCCGCCGTAGGGCACGGCAGGCTTTGCGATGTTTTTTGTCAGAATGCCGAGACGGCTGCCCTGACCGCCTGCGAGGAGCATTGCTATGCATTCGGGTTTAACTGCCATAGAGGGGTCCTCCTTTATTTTAAGTTGATTTTTTTCTTGATGTGTTTTTTATATACATACAGCTTAAGCCTTCAATATCAAGCTCTATGCTGTAATCATATCCGTGCATGGGTTTCTTTTTTGCCTTAACGGAACCGACAGTGCTTTCTCCTCTGCCGCCGAATTCCGGCAACGCGGAACTGAACACAACTCTGTAAGTGCCCGCTTTGGGAACACCTATGCAGTATTTCTGCCTTGTAACGTTGGTGAAGTTGCATACCGAAATCATCTCTTCGCCGCTCTTATCGCGTCTGATATAAGCAACCGCGGAGTTATCGGTATCGTCGCTGACTATCCAGTTGAAACCGTCCCAGCTGTAATCAATCTCCCAGAAAGCAGGAGTTTTCTTGTAGAATGCATTGAGCGCGGCAACATAATTCTTAAGCTGCTTATGCGCATCATACCCGAGAAGAAGCCAGTCAAGCTGTTGCTTATAGTTCCATTCGATGAACTGACCGAATTCGCTGCCCATAAAGAGAAGCTTTTTGCCGGGATGTGACATCATATAACCGAGGAAAGAGCGCATACCCGCAAACTTTTCTTCATAGCTGCCCGGCATCTTGTTTATCAGCGAGCATTTGCCGTGAACCACCTCGTCATGCGATATCGGAAGAACAAAATTTTCCGAAAAAGCATAGAAGAAAGAGAATGTCAAGCGATCGTGATGATATTTTCTGTGAATGCCGTCAAGCGAAAAATATCGAAGGCAGTCATTCATCCAACCCATATTCCACTTGAAATTAAATCCGAGTCCGCCCATATAGGTCGGTTTCGAAACCATCGGCCACGCGGTGCTTTCTTCCGCAAGCATCATAACATCGCCGTGCTCTCTGAAAATCGATTCGTTAAGCTTTTGAAGGAACGCAACGGCTTCAAGGTTTTCCTGCCCGCCGTTGACATTCGGAATCCACTGCCCGTCATTTCTGCCGTAATTGAGGTAAAGCATTGAAGCAACCGCATCAACTCTCAAGCCGTCAATATGGTATTTGTCAAGCCAGAACATCGCGCTTGAAACGAGAAAGCTCTGAACCTCTGTTTTGCCGTAGTCAAAAACTCTTGTGCCCCATTCGTAATGCTCGCCCTTGCGCGGGTCTGAATATTCATAGAGCGCCTTGCCGTCAAACTCATAAAGACCAAACGCGTCTTTGGGGAAGTGGGCGGGTACCCAGTCAAGAATAACGCCTATATCCGCGTTGTGAGCCTTGTCAACAAAATAGGCAAAGTCATCAGGCGTGCCGTAGCGCGAAGTGGGAGCAAAATAACCCGTTACCTGATAGCCCCATGAGCCGTCAAACGGATGCTCCGTTACGGGAAGCAATTCAATATGAGTATATCCCATTTCTTTAACATACGGAATAAGTCTGTCTGCCAATTCGCGATAAGGAAGAGGATTTCCGTCATCATAAAGCTGCCATGAACCCGCATGCACTTCATAAATATTAACCGGAGAGGAATAGATATCGGTTTTTTTGCGTTTTCTGAGCCACGCCTTGTCGGTCCATTCAAAATCAAGCTCACCGTAATATTTTGAAGCTGTTTCAGGCCTTGTTTCTGTGTGGAAAGCATAAGGGTCACTTTTATAAAGAATGCGGCCGTCCTCGGCACATATCACAAACTTGTAGGAATCAAACTTTTTAACACCTTCAACCG
>JAZLCS010000048.1:0-6555 GCA_045614385.1 Acutalibacteraceae bacterium
TCAGCTCTTCATGAGTGCCGCTTTCAACGATTTCGCCGTTTTCGAGCATATAAATTATATCTGCCATAACGGTTGTTGAAAGTCTGTGCGAAATGAAGATTACTGTTTTATCTTTTGCCGCTCTCGACATTGCTTCATTAAGGGCATATTCGGAGACGGGGTCAAGGTTTGCGCTGGGTTCGTCAAGAATTGCAAACGGACATTTTTTATAGAATGCTCTTGCAACCGCTACCTTCTGTCCCTCGCCGCCCGAAAGTGAAAGACCGCTGTCGTCAAATTCGCGAAGAAGAATGGTGTCTGTTCCGTTTTTCAGTTCTTTGTCAAAGCTGCTTTCTTTGAGTGCTGCAAGAACTCTTTTGTTATCGGGTTTATCATTCATTGCAACGTTTTCGCCAACGGTTGCTCCGAAAAGCGAGAAATCCTGAAAAACTGCTGCAAAATTTTCATGATAAGAGGGGATATCCCACTCCTTGATATCCGTGCCGTCAACGGTGATTTTACCTTCCGTAACATCATACAGTCTGAGCAACAGGTTGGTAAGCGTGGTTTTTCCTGCGCCGTTATAGCCGACAAGCGCAATTTTTTGGTAGGGCTTGATTTCAAGATTGATGTTTTTGAGGGTGGGCTTGTCATTGCCGGGATAGGTGAACGAAACATTATCAAGCTTGATTGTAACCGGCTTTTCATAAACCGTTTTAACGTCGCCGCCTATGATTTTTTCTTTGGCAGCCATGAATTTTCGGAATTTTTCAACATAGAGAGCATTTTCTCTCAAATTAATTGCAAACCAGCTTGTCAAATCAAAAACACAGCGGCTGACGGCATTTGCGCCGTTAAACGTAGCCGCAAAATCGCCAAGAGAAATTTCTTTTGTAACAATGGCCTTATAGCCCATAAACAGCGCAATACCAAGATAAACAAGCAAAGTCATCGGTAACGCTTCCTGGCAGAAATAAAGCTGCCACTGCTTTCGAAGGAAGGGTGAAATTGTCAAAAGTCTGTCCTTAATGTTTTGGTTATATCTTCTTTCAATCATTTCGCCTGCGGGGTTCAGCCTTAATTCCTTTGCGTAATCCTGCAGATAGAAAACGCGGCTGAAATAAAGATTTTTGCGGTCAAGTGGTGTCATTGCTTCGGTGCGTTTAACGTTGACCTTTGCGATGAGTCTGCCTATAGGTATCATGATTCCGACACAAAGGAAAATGAAAACAAGGCAGAGAGGGTCGATAGAAGCGATAACCGCCGTTATTGAAATAATCGAAGTGAGCAGGCGCACAATATCCTGCGTGTCGGAAATAACGCTGTCAACTCTTTCGTTCATCGATGTCATCGCGAGCACAAGGTCATTATAATAAGCGGGGTTGTCATAGGCTTCGTAGTCCATTTTAGCCGCTTTTTCGTATATCGCGGAATAAAGCTTGAAATGAAGCTTTTCTTTCTGTTTGGGCCTGAACACCTCGTAGAAAACAGTGCTTCCTATTGTGCCGATAACTACAAGGGCGGCAAACAGCGCGCATGCAACAGCGATTCTGTAGTAATCGACTCCTGAAGTGACAACGTCGATTATGTATTTGAGAAGCACAACGTTTGAAAGTATCCACGGAACGTTGGTAAGCAAATCAAAAAAGATATAAAAGAACAGCATTCCCGGCGCATTCTTTGCAACAAAGCCGAGCATGAAAAGATTGTTGCGGATTGTTCCGGTTGTTTTTTCATCATTTTTCTTTTTCGTGGTTTTATTCATTTCCGTCAACCTCCTCTTTGTAGCCCGAGGCCTGAAGGTTAAACATTTCGCTGTATTCGCCGCCGAGAGCCATCAGTTCGTCGTGGGTGCCGCATTCCGTCAGTCTGCCCTTTGAAAAAACAAGAATTTTATCCGAGCGTGTTGCGCTTGAAAGACGGTGAGAAATATAAAAGACGGTTTTGCCTTCCGTGCCCTCTATGAGAGCATCATACATCTTGCTTTCCGCAACGGGGTCAAGCGCGGATGAAGGCTCGTCAAGAATTGCAACATCGAATTTTTTTGCAAACATTCTTGCGATTGTGACCTTTTGAGCTTCACCGCCGGAAAGAAGAGCACCCTTGTCGTCAAATTCTCTTGTGAGCAAGGTATTTTCTTTTTCAGGAAAGGCCTGGATTTTATCATAAACGCCGCTCTGCATCAAAGCCTTATCGGCAAAATGAACGTTGTTTTCATTAACCTCGTCAATAAGCACGTTTTCCGCAACTGTCATAGCGAAAATCATGTAGTCCTGAAAAACACTTGCAAATTTTTCGCGGTATTTCAAAAGGTCATATTCTTTGATGTTAATTCCGTTATAAAGAATCTCGCCATCTGTAACGTCATAAAGGCGCATGATAAGCTTTGAAAGGGTTGTTTTGCCCGCGCCGTTATGGCCGACAACCGCAAAGGTTTCGCCCTTGTTTATCTTAAACGAAACGTTGCTCAAGGTGTTTTCCTCGTTGCCCTCATAGCGGAAAGAAACGTTTTTGAATTCAAGGCTTTCAAAGTCTGCGGGTTCGGTTCCGCCGCCCGTGAGCTTTGGCTCATAATCAAGAAAATCACGCAGATTCTGTACCCAAAGGCAATGCTTTTGCTGCATTGCAAAATATCTTGCAAGCTGGTTGAGTTTGTTTCTGGTGGTGGTAATTGCCGAAATCAAAACGGAGAAATCCGCAATCTGAAGATTTTGGAGTGCGATAAGTCTGTAGCAGCCGTAGCCGAAACCGCCGCAAACGGGAATTATTTCGCCGAAGAAATCAGCAACAGCTTCAAGAAGCGCAATTTTCCAACCGTATTGCTTGATAACACCTATGTTTTTTTCAACGGCATAATTGAAGCGCTTTTTAACAACCTCAAAAATGCCCGTTGTTTTTATTTCTTTTGCAAAATCTTTCAAAAGAATTGTTCTTCGTGTGTAATCCTTCTGTCTTTCATATGGCGTCATATCAGTTTCTTTTTTTAACTCTACATTGTTTCTCTTTGTGCTTATGCCGATAACGATAACGGGGCATATGATAAAAAACAACAGAAACGGGTCAAGCGAAACAAGATATACAACAAGGAAAATGATGCTCACGACTGAGCCTATTGTCCACGCGGAGCCTTCGATTATTCTTTTGAAGCCGCCCTTTTCAACAACCCAGGTTGCTCTGTTGTAGTTATCAAAGAAATCTGGGTTTTCATAACAGCCAAGTTCAACCTGCTGAGCTTTTTTGAAAATGAGGCTGTTTATATAGCTTTCGCATTTGATTTCAAATTTTGTTCTGACAGTGTACATATCAATATATGCAAACAGGTCAACAAACACTTTGCCGAAAACAATTATGCACATTTTAATTGCAAATTCCTTAAAGGTGCCGTTGCCCTCGATAATTGAAAGCGCTGTTTGAAGAAACATGATGCCGATAACAACGGAATAATAAACGTTCTCTAAAATATAAGCAAGATATATTATTATCAGCGACAGGGGAGCGCTTTTCCATGCGCACTTGAGCATAAAGGCGGTGTTTTTGAAAATATGCGCCTTTTGTTTTGTTGGTTTTTCTTTTTTCATTTTTTCCTCCGATTCTTTTTACAAAAAAACACCCTTGGCAGACCAAAGGTGGACGATGCGCGTTTGATGCAGCGTTATCTGTTGCCGGACAAGCTGTGCCTTGCCATAAGTATTTTTCAAGTACTTTAATTATAGTAACATATTACATTAATGAATTATAAATGTCAAGATTATACAGGTTTGATATAAATGATTATTTTTATAAAAATCAAAATTGTTCCGGCTGCTTTATCACAATTTGCGCTGGTTGCCGTTTTGCTCAGAGCCGTCAAAAAGGTTGAGAATTTCTTTGAGCCTGCATTCCTTACAAGATAAATATAAGTTTTGATAATATTTTAAATTTGTTAAAAACAATCTCATAATCTGCCATATTCTTATTGATATGGCAGATGCTTATTAAATCATATGTGACAATATGGAACAAAAGCTGAAATTAGCCAATCTGTGTGTTATAATCGGATAAAAAGTTATTTGTCGGAGTGCTTGTATGAAGAGGATTGTTTCGGCTTTTTTTGCTTTGATTTTTCTTTTTGCGTTTGTTACATCAGCTTTTTCTGCTAATATTGACGGCATTGACAGCGGGTTTGAGTGGGAGAATGCAACCGCATACAAGTTAACTGACGGAGAAAGTAACTGCGGAGTCGATTTTGGCCTTGTTAAGGTTAAATTTGATACTCAGAACAACGCGGTTTTTCTGTGTTTTATGTTTATTGACCCTGCGCTTGAACCTGAGAATTTATCTACAGGAATATCTGTTTCAATTGAAAACTCCGAACCGTTTATTATGACTATGGCATCGTCGCCTCAAAATATCGATATCGATAAATATCATATCGAAGGCGCAATGTCCGTTGATGAAAACAATGGGGCAACCTGCGAATTAAGAGTAGGAATCAAAGCCGGTTTGCCGAAAAACTTAAGCGGAAGTGTCAGGTTTATTGATGCAAACGGCGAACCTTCAAACTATTATGATTTTATTTTGGTAAATGAAGAATATGTTGAAACAACGGAATTAATTATTTCGCCTACCAAAGATAATGATGATCCTGTTTATAATCCGAATTTGCTGACGCAAAAAGCAACAAAAGAGCAGACGGTTAAGCCTAAAACAACACAAAAAAAGAAAACAACAACAAAACAGACAGAGAGAACACGATGGACTATTTCGGATTCACCGTATTCATATACCGGCAGAACAAAACGTCAAGAAAAGAAAACCGAACCGCTGCAAACAATCATTGTGCCTGCAATTACGGTTTATTATTACGAAAAAGAAATAATAATATCTCATGTTTACATAAGCCAACCCAATGCTACAGTTGATAAAACAGAAACCGAACCGATATCGGTTTCTTCTGCAGCAACAGAAATTATCAGCCATTCTGACACAACAAGTACCGTTGTTCCTCTGTCATCGGGCAGTAAATATAAAATAGCTTCAATACTTGGCGGCGGGGCTGCTTTCGCAATAATTGCAATTTCCGGAGTTGCAACCGTTAAGAAAAAAGCCGGCGTTAAAGAGGATGATTAAAATTGACATTAAATCTTTTGGTGATATAATAATTTAGTCGGATTATTATTGTACGGAGAAATTGATAATGAAAAAAAGATATTCTCTTGATATGACAAGCGGACCTTTTTTGAAAAAAATTCTGATTTTTTCAATTCCGCTTATGCTTACGGGTCTTTTGCAAATTGCTTATAACACTGCAGATGTTGTTGTTGTCGGCAGGTTTGTGGGCAAAGAGGCGCTTGCTGCTGTTGGCTCAACAGGTTCACTTGTTAACCTGTTTTTAAACGTATTTCTCGGAATTTCAATGGGTTCCGGTGTTATGGTTGCAAGACATATCGGTGAGCGTGATGATGAAAAGGTTCATGAATGTACCCATACTGCCATGCTTCTGAGTGTTATTTGCGGATTGTTTATCGGTGCTTTGGGATTTTTTGCTTCCGGATTAATGTTGAGGCTAATGAAAGCTCCCGATGATGTTATTGACCTGGCAACTCTCTATCTTAAAATCTATTTTCTCGGCTCGCCGGGACTTATGGCATACAATTTCGGTGCTTCAATAGTGAGAGCAACCGGTGATACCAAGAGACCGCTTTACATACTCGCATTCTCAGGCCTTGTTAATGTTGTTCTGAATCTTGTGTTAATAGTGTTTTTTCATTTTGGTGTCAGCGGCGTTGCTGTTGCCACCATAGTTTCCCAGTATCTTTCAGCGGTTATAATAATTGCGTATTTAATGAAGATTGGTAATTCATGTCGATTGTCATTCAAAAAACTCAAATTCTATAAAGATGAATTGAAGAATATATTATTACTTGGTGTTCCTGCAGGTTTTCAAAGCTCTCTGTTTTCGCTTTCAAACGTTATTATACAGTCAACCGTCAATTCTTTCGGTTCCATTGCAATGGCAGGTATTACCGCAGGCTCAAACTTTGATGCCTATATTTATACCTGCACAAATGCCGTTGCGCAAACAACCATGAATTTTACCTCTCAGAATATGGGCGCAAAAAAATTCGGTAATATAGGAAAGATATACCGTCTTTGTATAGTTTTTGCTTTTGCAATAAGCGCGATAATGGGTGCGGCTGGAATGTTTTTCGGCGATTTCATTGTCGGATTGTTTTCCGATGACCCGGAGGTAATTGCCATTGGTGCAGACAGACTCACAATGATTATGCCGTTCTATTTCTTCTGCTCGCTTATGGATGTTGCGGCAAGCCAGATTCGCGGTATGGGTAAATCTTTTGAACCCATGATAGTGTCGCTTCTCGGCGCATGCGGCATCAGAATTTTCTGGGTTTTTGTTATTCTTCCGCTTGACAAAACCTTGATAAATCTCTATTGGTCATATCCCGTTTCCTGGGCTGTCACATTCTTCGTTCAATTCCTGCTTTATTTTATTTTGAAAAAACAAATGAAGAAAAAAGGCTTGTTTGGCTGAAAAAACCTGCGTGCTCTAATAAGCACGGAGGGTAAATTTTTTAT
>JAZLCS010000049.1:0-5090 GCA_045614385.1 Acutalibacteraceae bacterium
TGCGAAAAGTTAAAAATCAATTTTAAGGAGAATGTTATGAAGATACTTTTTCAGGGCGATTCTATAACCGATGCCGGCAGAGACCGTTCGGATTATCATAATCTCGGCGAAGGCTATCCTTCCTATGCCGCAAAGTATATAGCACAGGATAACCCCGAAATTGATTTTGAATTTGTCAATCTCGGCATAAGCGGCAACCAGACAATAGATTTGGTCAACAGGCTTGAAAGTGATTTTGTTGAAATTCAGCCCGATATTGTTTCAATTCTCATCGGTGTTAATGACACATGGCACAGAGCGCATAACAGAAAATGGCTCGGCAATGATGCTTTTGAGGCGAATTACCGCAAGGTACTCTCGGAAATTAAAGAAAAGACAAACGCAAAGATTCTTATGCTTGAGCCTTTTCTTCTTTATGCACCCGATAAGGAATATTTCAGAGTTGATTTGAACCCGAAAATCGATATTGTCAGAAAGCTTGCAAAGGAATTTGCGGATTTCTATATTCCTCTTGACGGTCTGTTTGCATCGGCAAGCATAGGTGTTGATGATTTGCATTGGTCTGAGGATGGTGTTCACCCCAACGCTAACGGTGCAGAATTCATCGGTGAACTTTATGCAAACGCAATAAACATTATTATTGACGAGATGAATGAAGAATGAAAACGGTAAAAAAAATACTGAATTATATTTTTGTTGACGGTCTTTCGGGAATGGCTCTCGGCCTTTTTGCATCCTTGATAATAGGAACGATTCTTGAGCAGATTGCAGGATTTATCAACAATGATATCGGTGTTTATCTGAATGCGGTTGCGGCTGTTGCAAAATCCCTTACCGGTGCAGGCATAGGTGCGGGCATGGCATTCAAATATAAATCAACACCGCTGGCAGGTGTTTCTGCAGCGGTTGCGGGTATGGTAGGCGCTTTTGCTTCAAAGCTTATCGCAGGCTCGGTTATTACCGATGCGGGTATGCTTTATTCAGGTCCCGGTGACCCGCTTTCGGCTTTTATTGCGGCATTTTTTGCGATTCAGGTCGGCAAGCTCGTCGGCGGCAAAACGAAGCTTGATATCATTCTTACACCTGCAGCTTCGATTATTGCAGGTTGTGCGGCAGGGCTGTTAATCGGGCCTCCCGCTTCAAAGGTGACAACATATATCGGTGAAATTATTACATGGGGAATGGAAAAACAGCCTGTTATTATGGGCGTTGTTGTTTCTGTTGTTATGGGTATATGCCTTACTCTTCCCATCAGCTCTGCGGCTCTCGGAATTATTCTCGGCCTTTCCGGTATCGCGGGCGGAGCTGCGGTTGTCGGCTGCAGCTGCCATATGATAGGCTTTGCTGTTGCAAGCTACCGCGAAAACAAGCTCGGCGGTCTTGTAGCTCAGGGGGTCGGCACTTCAATGCTTCAGATGCCGAATCTTGTGAAACATCCTCAGCTATGGATTCCGCCCGTTATTTCGAGCGCAATTCTCGGCCCGATTTCGTCAGCTGTTCTTGAAATGACATGTCATGCTTCGGGTTCCGGTATGGGAACCTCGGGTCTTGTCGGTCAGTTTATGACATATTCGTCAATGGTTGAAGCGGGTGTTGATGCCAAGGTTGTTATTATTGAAATTGCAATTATGCATTTTATTGCTCCTGCACTCATAACACTCGGCGTTTCCGAATTCATGCGCAAAAATAAGTGGATCAGCTTCGGTGATATGGAGCTTAAAAATATTGATTAATCAATGGAGGTTATAATTTATGGCAAAGAAATTTACGGCAATTCTTCTTTCTCTCGCGGTTCTTATGTCTGCATTTGCGATTCCCGCCTATGCAGGAACAGAGGTTACATCTGAGGTTGAACGCGGCTTCTACCGTTTTGTGGACGGCGTTCTTGACACACTTGTTAACGGCATTGCAGCTCTTATTGTTGAGCCCAGAGGCTGGGACACAAGAGACAGCTATGATTCCGAAAACTTCTATGAGGGTAATTCCGTTGAAGAATTCCTTGATGCTCCTGCTGAAGGTGCAGTTTGGTCTGTCGGCTATTCGAACGCTTCGATTCTTACAGGAAAAGAGCTTGAGGAAGAGCATTATGTAGGCGGCAGCCTTTCCGTAACCAAAAAGCTTGCAACATATCAGTATGATGACCAAAAAATACGCACAGTTGCAATTTCAGACGGCAGAGGTATCAGCATTTTTGCTTCCGTTGATACATTCGGTCTTCCGAACAACGAAGTCAGAGTTATCAGAGAAAGATTCCAGGCGATTGCTGACGAAAATGATTGGGATATTACATCAATCAACATTTCTGCTCTTCATCAGCATAGCTGTGTTGACACTCTCGGCCTCAACGGAGATATTCTCAATGCGCTTTTCACATCATCATTCAGGAATCTTTTCGGCCTTGAGCTTCCCAGCGGTAAAAACAAAGACTATATGGAAAATCTTTATAATGTTGCCGTTAAATCTATGACCGATGCTGTTAACGATATGAAGGAAGGCAACCTTTATTACGGTTACACAGATATTTCCGAATATATCAGAGATAAGCGTGATCCGAAGGTTTTTGACGGTAATCTCAACAGAATTCGTTTTGTTCCCAATGAAACGGGTGCAAAAGAAACATGGATTGTTAATCTTCCGATTCACTGTGTAGGTAACGGTGCTTCCGGCACAGAGCTTACAGGCGACTATCCTTACTACATGGAGAAATATATCAATGAAAATGCCAATGCAAACTTTGCAATGATTCTCGGAGCAGAGCTTGCTGTTTCGTCGAGCTATCCCGAAGACCTTGTTGTTGACCCCGCAATTGTTGCGCAGCATAATGACGAGGGCTATGCACGTCTTGCGGCATACGGCGCTCTTCTCGGTGAAGCTGCATGCAGCATTTCAAACGATGAAATCATTGTTCCCATTCTCAACATCAGACACACTGAGCTTTTTGTTCCTGTTAAAAACAGCATATTCAGACTTGCTGCAAAGGGAGGCTTGCTCACAAATAAGGTTGTTAAGAACGGTCTTGATTATGAGGCTGCGAGTGAAGTCGGTTATGCTGAATTCGGAACAAATCTTGCAATTGCAATCATTCCCGGCGAGCTTGCTCCCGAAATCGCTTTCGGCGGTGCTGTTTCTGCTGAAGACTCATGGGATGGCACAACATGGGATTATACCGCTTTTGCCGATGCAACCGACAGAAAGCTTCTCGTTTTCGGCGTTACAAACGACCAGCTCGGATATATGATGACAGATAACGATTGGCGTTCATATCTCACAGAAAACGAAGAAATTGTTTCAACGGGTCCCGATGCCGGTGCTTATATTGCCGAAGCATATCTCGACCTCTTCAATGAGGTTAACTGATTTTTTCAAGCATGGCGGGAGTTTGCTCCCGCCTGATATATAAGGCGGTGATACTTTGAGCAGAAAAAGTACAATTAAATATGCGCTTAAAGAAACCGATTTCATTCTTTATATTGCCTGCATGCTGACATCTGCTTTCGGTGCTTTGATGGTTCACAGCGCAACAAGAAACGATGCAATTGCTGACGGCGACATAATCAGCCGCGAATGTCTTATCATGATTATTGCGGCAAGTGCAGGTATCATCGCGTGTTTTGTGATTTCTTTTCTTGATTATGATGCCATTGTAAGGCTTTGGCCGCTTGTCGGCGGAGTTTGTTTGTTACTGCTGTTGCTGCTTTTTCCGTTTGGTGACGGCCCTTCTGACAGACCCGGCGCAAGATGCTGGCTTCCTATAATACAAACTGACAGCTTTGTTGTTAATTTTCAGCCTTCTGAGCTTGCGAAAATCGGATTTTTGATAACCTTTACTGCTCATATTGAAGCTGTAAAAGATAATATCAACAGTATAAAGAATATTCTGTTGCTTGCGCTGCATGCTATAGTTCCCATAGGAATTATTATCATTACAGATGACCTCGGTTCCGCGATGGTTTTTGCCTTTATTTTCATCGGCATGATGTTTGTTGCGGGCGTTCAGGTTCGGTATTTTGTTGTAGCAGTCGGTGGCATAATCGCCCTTGTTCCGCTGCTTTGGACAAAGTTCCTCGCAAGTTTTCATAAATACAGAATTCTTGCAATTTATTTTCCCTCGGCACTCAGCGAAGAAATATACGAAACATATATATATCAGCAGCAGAGGGGAGTTAATGCAATAGGCTCGGGCGGTTTTTGGGGTGACGGTCTTTTCAAAGGAACCTATACCCAGTCGGCAACGGGAGTTCCGGTTAATGAAAGCGACATGGTGTTCACCGTTGTCGGTGAGGAGCTCGGTTTTATCGGCGCAATGGCTTTCCTTGCCGTTATGGTGCTGATAATCGTCAGAATTGTTGCTGTCGGTAAAAAGTCAAGAAATCTTGCAGGCGGTCTGCTTTGTTTCGGAACGGCTTTTATGATTGGAGCGCAGACTATTATAAACATCGGCATGTGTCTCAAGCTTTTGCCTTGTGTCGGCATCACCTTGCCGTTTATGAGCGCAGGCGGCTCGTCCAACCTTTGTAGCTACGTTGCGATAGCTAGTGTCATGAGCGTTTACCGCTTTAACTGCAACCGTGACCCCGTTAATTTCCGGCTTGTGAATATCAGCACACCTTTTTCAGAATAGAATTATCGAAGTGACTGAAGCTTTGTGTTGGGCGACATTCCATAAGGAATTTAAGCCTTAAAAAGGATATTTTGGCATATAACTGCGTTGAAAAGGATCGAAATCCGTCAAGGATTTCGAGCCTTTTCGCCTTGTTCTGTATCCAAACTATCCCATTTTAAGGTGCAAAGCAGTTTTTATCAGGTTGTTTTTTGTTCAGACGGAATGACAAAAATCCCGCAATACTTGTGTATTACGGATTTTTCATGATGTATTAACGGAAAAGGGCCGATAAAAACCTTAACTTCCTTATGAAGGGTCGCCATTTCGGTCACTTTTTCTTTTATCAACATCTTGACATATTATCGCTGTTTTTACTTGACAAATCACCAAATATAGTATAAAATCAAATATAATTATGTTTAATGGGTAAAATGGTTTGTTTTTCAGACAATATATTTGATTGGAGTGGATTATAAGTGAGCGAAAG
>JAZLCS010000050.1:0-10032 GCA_045614385.1 Acutalibacteraceae bacterium
GGCAGGTAAAATTCTCAAATACAAAATGAGAGAAGAATTTGCAGCAAAACTCGGGCTTTCAAAATAATAAATTATTACCGAAAGGGTGTTTAATATGTTAAATATCAAAATTGAGAGAACAACCGCTCCTAAGCAGAAGCCCGATGAAAGCAATCTCGGCTTCGGCAAGATTTTCACCGACCACATGTTTATCATGAATTATACCGAAGGTCAGGGTTGGCATGATCCCCGTATAGTTCCTTACGGAAATCTCACCCTCTCCCCCGCTTGCATGGTTTTCCACTATGGCCAGGAAATGTTTGAAGGCCTTAAGGCTTACAAAGGAGCCGACGGCGAAGTTCGTCTTTTCAGACCTGAAATGAACGCAAAGAGAACAAACGACACAAACAAACGCCTTTGCATCCCTGAGCTCCCCGTTGAGGATTTTGTTCAGGCTGTAAGCGCAATCGTTGACGTTGACAGAGACTGGATTCCCTCCACTCCCGGCACTTCTCTTTATATTCGTCCCTTTATCATTGCAACAGATGATTTCCTCGGCGTTGCTCCCTCAAAAACTTATCTTTTCATCGTTATTCTCTCTCCCTCAGGAGCTTATTATTCAAGCGGTCTTGCTCCCGTAGGTATCTGGATTGAAGATGACTATGTAAGAGCTGTAAAGGGCGGCATGGGCTTTGCAAAAACAGGCGGCAACTACGCAGCCAGCCTTGCAGCTCAGGTTAAGGCTCACGACGACGGCTATTCACAGGTTCTCTGGCTTGACGGCGTTGAAAGAAAATACATCGAAGAAGTCGGCGCAATGAACATCTTCTTCAAAATCAACGGCACAATCGTTACTCCCATGCTTAACGGCAGCATCCTTCCCGGCATCACAAGAAATTCGGTTATCGAGCTTTGCAAGAGCTGGGGTCTTCCCGTTGAAGAAAGAAAGATTTCCGTTGATGAGCTTCTTGAAGCTCAGAATAACGGCACTCTTGAAGAATGCTTCGGTACAGGCACGGCTGCAGTTATCTCACCTGTCGGCAAGCTTCGTTACAAGGATGACGTTATGACAATCAACGGCGGCGAAATCGGCGAAATCAGCCAGAAGCTCTATGACACAGTAACCGGTATTCAGGGCGGTACGGTTGAAGATAAGTTCGGCTGGGTAACAGTTCTTTAATATGAACAGCAAAAGAATAACAATCTTTGCAGGTCATTACGGCAGCGGCAAAACAAACATTGCAGTTAACTATGCGCTTAGCCTTCGCGAAAAGTATGACAGGGTTGATATTGCTGACCTTGATATTGTTAATCCCTATTTCAGAAGCAAAGACAGCGAAAAGCATCTTGAAAAAAAAGGAATTCACCTTATTTCATCGGAATACGCAAACTCAAACGTCGATGTTCCCGCAATACCTGCCGAAGCCTATTCAATAATTGACGACACAAGCATTCACGCAGTAATCGATGTCGGCGGCGATGACCGCGGTGCTCTTGCTCTCGGAAGATACACTCCCGCAATCATTGAACAGAACGATTATGAAATGCTGCTCGTAATCAACAAATACAGACCTCTGACTCGCGACTGCATCTCAACAATTGAGGTTATGCGCGAAATTGAGGCGGCTTGCAGAATGAAATTCACAGGCATTGTCAACAACTCAAATCTCGGCGATGAAACCGCCGCAGAGGATGTTCTTGCATCGGTTACGTATGCCGAAGAAATTTCAAAGGCAAGCGGCTTACCGATTAAAATGACCACCGTAAAAGAAGATTTATACGATATACTCAAAGAAAAAGTTGTTAATTGCACAGCGATAAAGCTTTATGTAAAGCAATCGTGGAGCAGAGAAGCAAATTAAGGAGAAAGATTTATGGCTAAAGTAACGTTTAATACCGACCTTTGCAAAGGCTGCGGTCTTTGCGTAGGCGCATGCCCCAAAAAAATCGTGGCATTGCTTAAAGACGAAATCAACGCCAAGGGTTATCACCCCGCAGGCATAACCGACCAGGCAGCATGCATAGGCTGCGCTTTCTGCGCAACAATGTGCCCCGACTGCGTTATCACGGTTGAAAAGTAAGGAGGAGATAACAATGGCAGAAAAAGTTTTAATGAAAGGCAACGAAGCTCTTGCGGAAGCTGCTATCATGGCAGGCTGCCGCCACTACTTCGGTTATCCCATAACACCGCAGACAGAAATCGCCGCATACATGGCAAAAAGAATGCCAGTTATCGGCGGAACTTTCCTTCAGGCTGAAAGCGAAATCGCCGCTATCAACATGATTTACGGCGCAGCAGCAGCAGGCAAAAGAGCAATGACATCAAGCTCAAGCCCCGGAATCGCTCTCAAGAGCGAAGGTATTTCATATCTTGCCGGCTCAGACCTCCCCGCTCTTATTATCAATGTTCAGAGAGGCGGTCCCGGTCTCGGCGGCATCCAGCCCTCACAGTCTGACTATTTCCAGGCAACAAAGAGCGCTGGCCACGGCGACTTTAAGCTCATTGTTCTCGCTCCCGCTTCCGTTCAGGAAATGGTTGACCTCACCTTCAAGGGCTTTGACCTTGCCGATAAATACAGAATGCCCGCAATGCTTCTTTCAGACGGCACAATGGGTCAGATGATGGAGCCTGTTTCACTTGAAATGGGCGAAGTTAAGGAATATGACAAATCAGGCTGGGCTGCTTGCGGCACAAAGTGCGAAAGAAAGCATAATGTTGTCAACTCTCTTTTCATTCAGCCCGAAGAGCTTGAAAAATATAACTTTGAGCGTTATGAACGCTATGCACAGATTGAAGCAAATGAAGTTATGTATGACGAATACAAAATGGAAGATGCCGAAATCTGCATTGTTGCCTACGGCGTAGCAGCAAGAGTTTCACAGAACGCAATCGACAAGGCTCGCGAAGCAGGTATAAAAGTCGGTATGATTAGACCCATCACACTCTGGCCTTTCCCCAAGGCTGTTCTTAATGCTGCTGCTGATAAAGTAAAGGCATTTGTCAGCGTTGAGCTTTCAATGGGTCAGATGATTGAAGACATTGAGCTTTCAATCCGCTGCAAAAAGCCCGTTCTTCTCTGCAACAGAGTAGGCGGCATGATTCCCACAACTGAGGATGTTCTCAATTCCATCAACAAAGCAAATTCTGTCGGAGGTGACAAATAATGATAGTTTTTGAAAAACCCAAGGCTCTTGCCGATGTACCCCTTCATTATTGCCCCGGCTGCACACACGGCATTATCCACCGTCTTGTTGCCGAAGTTATCGATGAGCTCGGAATCGAGGGCAAAACCGTTGGTATTGCTCCCGTAGGCTGCTCCGTTTTTGCATACAACTATTTTAACTGCGATATGATTGAAGCCGCTCACGGAAGAGCACCCGCGGTTGCAACAGGCGTTAAGCGTTCCTTCCCCGAAAACATTGTTTTCACATATCAGGGCGACGGCGACCTTGCCGCTATCGGCACAGCAGAAACCGTTCACTCTGCTGCAAGAGGCGAAAACATAACAATCATCTTTGTTAACAACGCAATCTACGGCATGACAGGCGGTCAGATGGCTCCCACCACTCTCCCCGGTCAGGTTACTCAGACTTCTCCTTACGGCAGAAATCCCGAGCAGGTCGGTCTGCCCGTTAAGGTTTGCGAAATGCTTTCAAATGTTGACGGTGCAACTTATCTTGAGAGAGTTGCCGTTAACAACGTAAAGAATGTTAAAAACGCTAAAAAAGCTATTAAAAAAGCTTTCCAGAATCAGCTTGAGGGTAAAGGCTTCTCACTTGTTGAAGTTCTTTCAACCTGCCCCACAAACTGGGGCCTCAAACCCGATAAAGCTCTTGAGTGGCTTGAGGAAAACATGATTCCTTATTATCCCCTCGGCGTTTACAAAGACAAAACTGCAGAAAAGGAGGCTGAATAATCATGACACATGAAATTCTTCTTGCCGGTTTCGGCGGACAGGGCATCCTTTTCTCGGGAAAATTCCTTGCATATGACGGTCTTCTTGAAGACAAAGAAGTAAGCTGGCTCCCCTCCTACGGCCCTGAAATGAGAGGCGGCACCTGTAACTGCTCCGTTATTCTCAGCGACACAAAAATCGGCTCACCCATCGTTTCAAATCCCAATGTTCTTGTTGCAATGAACCTGCCTTCGCTTGACAAGTTTGAAGCAACAGCAGTTGCCGGCGCAAAGATTTTTGTTGACAGTTCGCTCATAGACCGCAAGGTTGAAAGAGAAGACGTTGAAGTTTATTACATTCCCGCAACAAAACTTGCATCGGATGAAAACCTCCCCGGCCTTGCAAACATGATTATGATTGGTCATATGATTAAGCATGCAGGCGTAATGCCCTATGAAAATGTTGAAAAGACCATGACAAAACTTGTTCCCGCAAAGAAGCAGAACCTTATCGAACTTAACATCAAAGCTGTTGAACTCGGCTATAACTATTAAAAATAACGATTAGGAGAAACCCACATGCTTGAATTAAAAGAAATTGGCCTGCGAGTTGCTTCCCTTCGCGAAACCTGCGGCTTCACAGCCACGGATATGGCAGAAAAGCTGGAAATTTCCGAGGAAAACTATATTGCTTTTGAGCATGGCGAATATGATTTCGCTATCAGTACACTCAACAACATCGCCCTTATTCTCGGCGTTGATATCCTTGACATCATCAGCGGCGAATCACCCCGCCTTACCTCATGCACGGTTGTAAAAAAAGGCAAGGGTTATGTTGTTAACAGAAATCCCGGCTATGAATTTGCACATCTTGCCTATACATTCAGAAATAAAAAGGCTGAGCCTTTCATTGTTACCATTGACCCTTCGGGCAATCCTCCCGTTATGGATGTGCACGAGGGTCAGGAATTCGACTATGTTCTCTCAGGAAGCCTTCATCTTTACATCGGCGATATTTGCTATGAACTTAACGAAGGCGACAGTGCATATTTTGATTCCACCATCCCCCATGCTCACAAGAACGTGGGCGATACTCAGGCGCAGTTTATTGCACTTGTGTTAAAATAATAATCAGGAGTCAGAATAATGCCTATATACGAAAAATTCATCGGCAGGTCAAGGGATTCATTTATATCCCTTAAGGACTGCCAGGAAAACTTTAAAATATCATATGAGCCCGATTTCAACTACGCTTATGACGTAATTGATGTTTTGGGCACAGAGAAGCCGGACAAACTTGCTCTTCTCTATGTTTCCAACAACAATGAAGAAAAAAAATTCACTTTCGGTGACATGAAGCGTCTTTCTGACAAAGCAGCAAACTACCTTGTTTCCGAAGGCGTAAAGAAGGGTGATCCCGTTCTTCTTATTCTTAAAAGAAGCTATCTTTTCTGGATTGTCACCCTTGCGCTCAACAAAATAGGTGCAATAATGGTTCCCGCTTCAAACATGCTTAAAGGCAAGGACTATGTTTATCGCTGCAACAAGGCAAAAATTAAATATGCCATTATCACGGGCGATGACAACTGCACTGAGTATTTTGACGACAGAAAAGACGAATATGAAACAATTGAAAAGAAGTTTGTAACAAAGCACAAGTCCGTCGAGGGATGGATTGACTTTGAAGAAGGCTTCGATAGTGCAAGCGAGAATTGGACAAGACCCACGGGTGCCGATGCAACAACGGTTGATGACACAATGATTATCAACTTCTCATCGGGCACAACGGGCTATCCCAAAATCATTGCTCACGACTTCAAATATCCTCTCGGTCACATTATGACGGGTGTTTTTTGGCACAGAGTTGTTGACGGCGGAATGCATTTCACCGTTTCCGACTCCGGTTGGGCAAAATCTCTCTGGGGTAAGTACTACGGTCAGTGGATGGGCGAAAGCGCAAACCTTGTTTATGACTTTGATAAATTTGACGGCGCAGACATTCTCTCAAAGCTTGAAAAATATAAGGTTACCACTTTCTGTGTACCTCCCACAATGTATCGCCTCATGCTGCAAAACGATGTAAGCAAGTATGACCTTTCATCAATCACTCATTGCTGCACGGCAGGTGAAGCACTCAACGCCGATATTTTCAACAAATGGAAAGAAGCAACGGGTCTTGAAATCCACGAAGGCTTCGGCATGAGCGAAACACCTGTCAGCATCTGCACGCTGTATCCCTGGACAAAGCCCGTACCGGGCGCAATCGGCTTCCCCGCCCCCGGTCTTAAGGTTCACATCATCGATGATGACGGAAACCACTGTCAGAGAGGTACAATCGGAGAAATCTGCATCAAAGCACCATCACCCGAAGAACATCCCTGCGGCGTTGTTGCCAGCTATAACTTCAGCAAGGAAGACACGGCTGATGCATACAAAGGGGGTTTCTTCCATACGGGTGACCTTGCATACAGAGATGAACAGGGCAGATTTGTTTATTTCGGCAGAAACGATGACGTTATCAAATCCTCGGGCTACAGAATCGGTCCCTTTGAGATTGAAAGCGTTATGCTTGAGCATCCCTCCGTGCTTGAAGTGGCGGTCACAGGCGTTCCCGATCCCGTCAGAGGCTTTGTTGTTAAAGCAACTGTTGTTCTCAGACCGGGCTTTGAAGGTTCAGATGAACTTATCAAGGAGCTTCAGACATATGTTAAGACCAACACCGCTCCTTATAAGTATCCGAGAATCATTGAATTTGTCGATGAACTGCCCAAAACCTTCAGCGGCAAGGTAAGACGAGTTGAAATCCGTCAAAACGACTCAAACAAATAAAAAAATCACACCGCATGGAACAAATCTATGCGGTGATTTTTTATACCTTTTCAGTTAAGAATGATACAAGAATTACCATGAATCCGAGAATCATACGGTAATATCCGAACACCTTAAAATCATGCTTTTTAACATAATTCATGAGAAATTTTATTACAAACAGTGATACTGTAAATGCAACAATCATGCCGATTAAAAGAACCGTTATTTCCGCACCGCTGAAGTCAAGCCCGAATTTGAGCAGCTTCAGTGCGCTTGCACCGAGCATGGTCGGCACAGCAAGAAAAAATGTGAATTCTGCCGCTGTTGTTCTTGAAACGCCGATAAGCAGCGCGCCGATTATTGTTGCGCCCGAGCGGGATGTTCCCGGTATCATTGAAAGAGCCTGAAAAAGGCCGATAATTATTGCTGTTTTATAATCGATTTTTGCAATTGAATTTATTTTAGGTTTTTTGTTTTTGTTCTTATTCTCAACAAAAACAAATGCGATACCATAAAGAATAAGCATGAGCGAAATTGTTACGGCGTTGCCGAAATAAGCTTCAAGAAAATCGTCAAAAAGCAGTCCGAGCGCGGCAGCGGGAAGGCAGGCAACAATCACCTTGACCCACATCATCAAAATATTTTTGTTTATTTGTATTTTTTTATCGTCATAGCTGAGCGGAAACATCTTTTTCCAAAACATTGCAACCACTGCAGTAATTGCACCGAGCTGAATAACAACAAAAAACATTTCTTTGAAACTTTCGCTCATTTTCAGCGGAAGAAATGCATCAAATAAAAGCATGTGCCCTGTGCTGCTTATCGGCAACCATTCGGTTATACCTTCAATAATTCCGATAATTATAACCTTGATTATTTCAATGAAGTCAAATTCCATAACCACACATCCTTTCATATATCTTATATGTATACCAGTATGGTTTTATTATAAAAAGCGTGAACTTCTCATTAACGGGAAGCTCACGCTTGGTTCTGTTATTTTACGCTGAAAAGAAGATCTGCATATGAAGGATAAGGCCAATATGTTGATGACACTGCGCATTCGGCCTCATCAACGGCTGCTCTGATTTCTTTCATAAGAGGAATTATAATGTTTTTGAAAGAATTTGCTTCCTCAACAACATTCTTGACCAACTTAATGTCCGCAAGAGCAATTTCAAGCTCGTTTGTTTTATTATAAGCAACAGCGGAAAGCTTTGAAAGCTTTTGAATTATATCGTTTTCATATGAACTGTCTGCCGCAAAGCTCTTCTTTCTCTCGGCAGTTTTGCAAAGCTTGCCGACATATTTGCTGATTGCCGGAAGAATATCTTTATTTACCATATCAACAACGGTTAAAGCCTCGATGTTAAGCGTTTTGCAGTAGCCCTCAAAATAAATTTCGTGGCGCGCCTCGAGCTCTGCCTTTGTGAACACCTTATGCTCCTCAAAAAGCTTAATATTCTTTTCGGAAATCAGGCAAGGAAGGCAATCGGGGGTTGTGGGCAGATTGTAAAGGCCTCTGGTTTCAGCTTCCTTTATCCATTCATCATCATAACCGTTGCCGTTGAATATGATGCGTTTATGGTCTTTGATTGTTTTCTGAATAAGAGAGTGGAGCGCATCCTCAAAATTA
Source organism: Acutalibacteraceae bacterium (assembly GCA_045614385.1). Taxonomy (GTDB): domain Bacteria; phylum Bacillota; class Clostridia; order Oscillospirales; family Acutalibacteraceae; genus CAG-177. The sequence continues at coordinate 8,322 of JAZLCS010000050.1, forward strand.
TCAACATTCTCGAGCCTGTCGGCATAGGATTTGAGCGACTCAGCAACAGCCGTGTTGAGAACAATGTTTGCGCTTGCAATTGACCTTGCGGAGCCAAGCATTCTGAACTCAAACTTGTTGCCCGTAAAAGCAAACGGAGAGGTTCTGTTTCTGTCGGTTGTGTCCTTTGCAAATCGGGGAAGAACGTGAACACCGACTTTCATCTGAACCTTTTCTTTTGCATCGTATGCAGTATCACTTTTGATTGATTCAAGAATCTCATCAAGCTCATCGCCGAGAAACATTGAAATAACCGCGGGAGGAGCTTCGCCTGCACCAAGGCGGTGGTCATTGCCTGCACTGGCAACGGAAACACGAAGCAAATCCTGATAATCGTCAACAGCCTTGATAACTGCGCAGAGAAAAAGAAGAAACTGAGCGTTATCATAGGGCGTTTCACCGGGCTCGAGCAGATTTGTGCCTTCATTTGTGGTTATTGACCAGTTGTTGTGCTTACCGCTGCCGTTAACGCCATCAAAAGGCTTTTCATGAAGCAAACAAATCATATTATGTTTCTTTGCAACCTTCTGCATAATATCCATTGTGAGCTGATTATGGTCGGTTGCAATGTTGGTTGTTGTAAAAATCGGGGCAAGCTCATGCTGAGCGGGAGCAGCCTCGTTATGCTCGGTCTTCGCAAGAATGCCAAGCTTCCAAAGTTCTTCATCAAGGTCTTTCATGTATGCGGCTACACGGGCTTTGATTGAGCCGAAATAATGGTCATCAAGCTCCTGCGTTTTGGGAGGTTTAGCACCGAAAAGAGTTCTGCCTGTAAAAACAAGGTCTTTCCTCTTATTATACAAATCGGCATCCACAAGAAAATATTCCTGCTCTGCACCGACGGTTGTTTTTACGCTTGTTATGTCATTCTGACCAAAAAGCTTAAGAATTCTGACAGCCTGCTTACTTATTGCTTCCATTGAGCGAAGCAGAGGCGTTTTCATATCAAGAGCTTCGCCGCCGTAGGAACAGAAAACAGTCGGAATACAGAGAACGCCTTCTTTAATGAAAGCATAAGAAGTGGGGTCCCACGCTGTATATCCCCTTGCCTCAAATGTTGCGCGCAGCCCGCCCGAAGGGAAGCTGGAAGCATCGGATTCGCCCTTAACAAGCTCCTTGCCCGAAAACTCCATAATTACTCCGCCGTCTTTACAGGGAGAAATAAAGCTGTCGTGCTTTTCAGCGGTGATGCCCGTCATTGGTTGGAACCAGTGAGTATAATGAGTTGCGCCTTTTTCAACCGCCCAGTCTTTCATGGCGTTTGCAACAACTTTTGCAACTGCAGTATCAAGACGCTTACCGTCCTGAATTGTCTTTTTCATTGCCCTGTATGTTTCTTCGGGCAGCCTGAGCTTCATGGCTTTATCGTCAAAAACCATGCAGCCGAAATATTCGGGGATGCTTTTCATACAATACTCTCCTGTTTCAGAAATCCGATAAAAAACGGCAAAGACACCACCGATTGGCGCCTTTGCCGAAACTGTGTTATTCAGTATATCCCCAAAAACAAGTAAAGTCAAGATTTTTCGCGCTTTATATTACAGATTTTACATTATGTCGGTTTTACCGAAAAACCGATAAATGTTTTTGTGTGTTTTGCAATGCAGATATCTTTTTTAAAGCATATTGATTTTATATTTTGAATAATTTTTTAACTTTTTTTAAAAACGCT
>JAZLCS010000051.1:0-2335 GCA_045614385.1 Acutalibacteraceae bacterium
CAAGAAGGCATACAACAACTTCAAAGATAAAGAAAAAATCAATGAATTCATCAGTTCACATCCGAGAATAGAGGCGTTCTGCAGATTCATGGCTCTGCGTGAGCAAAACGGTCTTAAACCGTGGCAAGAATGGGAAACCAACGAACTAACAAACACCGAAACTCTCGGCACCTGGCAATTTACTCAATATGAATTCTTCACTCAATGGGCAAAAATCAAGGATTATGCGAATTCAAAGGGAGTGAGCATAATCGGCGATATCCCCATTTATGTTTCGGACGACAGCTGTGACGTGTGGGAAAACAGAGGCCTTTTTGATATCGACGAAAAAGGCTATCCTTCAATGGTTGCAGGCGTGCCGCCCGATTACTTTGCAAAAGACGGTCAGCTTTGGGGCAACCCGCTTTATAACTGGGACGAAATGAAAAAAGACGGTTTCTCATGGTGGAAAGAGAGAATCGACCATGCGCTTGAAATGTTTGACGGCGTGAGAATCGACCATTTCAGAGCGATTGAATCATACTGGGCAGTTGATGCAGAAGAAGAAACAGCAAGAAACGGCAAATGGCTCAAGGGACCGGGAATGGATTTTGTCAACGCAATCAAGGCAGGTCACGAGGATAAGCTCATTATCGCTGAAGACCTCGGTGATATCACAGACGAAGTGCGCGCACTTGTTGACGAAAGCGGATTCCCCGGAATGAGGATATTCCAGTTCGGTTTTCTTGATGACGGCAACAGCCTGCACATGCCGCATAATTATATCAAAAACTCCGTTGCCTATTCGGGAACTCACGATAACAACACCCTTTTCGGCTTTCTTTGGGAAAGCGATGATGCAACACGCAACAGAGCACTCGAATACTGCGGCTTTGGCGGCGGTGACTGGGGAGGCGCAAGCCCGATATTCCTCAGAGCCATATTTGCAAGCGTCAGCGACCTTGCGATAATTCCGATTCAGGATTTCCTGATGTACGGTTCGGACACAAGAATCAACACTCCCGGCGTTGCAAAAGGCAACTGGAGTTACAGAGTAACAAAGGAACAGCTCATGAACGCCGACAGAGAATTTTTTAAATCATTAAACAGAATTTACAGAAGGTAAAAAAAATCGTGAAAAATAAAACTTTTTTTGAAATCAGCGACAGGATAAAAGCGGCAAGTGACGCCGCTCTTGAAAAAGCAAAGGAAAAATTCAGCGAAATTGAAGAAATAACCGAATATAATCAGCAGAAGGTGCTTGCTTCATTCATTAACAACAGAGTCAGCGAATCAGATTTCGCAGGCTCAACGGGTTACGGCTACGGCGACATCGGCAGAGATAAGCTTGACAGAATCTATGCCGAAATTTTCGGCGCAGAGGATGCCATAGTGCGCCACACATTTACCTGCGGCACTCACACCCTTGCCGTTGCTCTCTTTGGCGTGCTCCGTCCCGGCGACACAATGCTCTGCGTTACAGGTACACCCTATGACACAATTCACAGCGTTATCGGCATCAGCGGCGAAGGAATGGGCTCGCTCAAAGATTTCGGCGTGAATTACGCTCAGGTTGACCTTGATAAAAGCGGCAGACCCGACCTTGAAGCGATTGAAAAAGCTCTTGAAATGAAACCGAAGATGGTGTATATACAGCGTTCAAGAGGCTACAGCCTGCGCCCTACCCTTTCGGTTAAAGAAATCGGTGAAATTGCAGAGCTTGTTCATTCAAAATGCGATGCGGTTGTTATGGTTGACAACTGCTACGGCGAGCTTGTTGAAAAAATCGAGCCTACTGAAGTCGGCGCAGACCTCATGGCAGGTTCACTCATAAAAAATGCGGGCGGTTCGATTGCAAGAACCGGCGGCTACATAGCAGGCAGACAGGACCTTGTTGAGCTTTGTGCATACAGAGCAACAACTCCGGGTCTTGGAAAAGAAGTCGGCTGCACTCTCGGCGAAAACCGAAATCTTTTTATGGGAATTTTCCACGCACCTCATGTTGTAGGTGAATCTCTCAAGACTGCCGTATTTGCGGCTGCACTTTTTGAAAATTTCGGATTCAAGGTTACTCCCTCAAGCAGTGAAAGCAGGCACGATATCATTCAGGCGCTCTGCCTCGAAACTCCCGAAAGGCTCTGCGAATACTGCATAGGAATTCAGAGCGGCGCCCCCGTCGATTCGTATGTTACTCCTGAACCCTGGGATATGCCCGGCTACGACAGCAAGGTTATCATGGCGGCAGGCGCGTTCATTCTCGGCTCATCGATTGAGCTTTCTGCCGACGCTCCCCTTCGCGAGCCCTACGCCGTATGGATGCAGGGCGGCATAAACTTCCATTCCCCAAAAACGGCGA
>JAZLCS010000052.1:0-22028 GCA_045614385.1 Acutalibacteraceae bacterium
TGTGAGCAAATATTGCCGACCCCGAGCAGAGTCACCGCAGGCTGATAGGTCTGATAAATCTCCGACCAATCATGGATATAGTTATTATCCGCCTTGCTGTTGCCCGAGGTAAGAGTTTCGGCATCGCCGCCGTCAAGAATAATTCCGCCTTTGCCCGTATGAGTTATTTCGTTGTTATAAGCAAGGTTGTTGCTTCCGTTCATAATAAGAGCATTTCCTGCAACGTTTTTGATAAGGCAATTCTGAACGGTATTGTTGTTACCGTTAATAACAACGGCATCCGACCTTGTTCCTTTAACGGTTATTCCGTCAAAGGTGAGATAATCTGATTCGGCATTGATTATCGGTTTGAGTGACAAAGATAAATCGATTTGTGATTCATTGATATTTTCGGGTTTCCAAAGGCAAAGCAAACCGTTTTCACGGTCAAGATACCATTCGCCATCTGTTGTGAGTTCTTCGAGAACATTGAAGAAATAGTAAGGAGCATCTGTTTTTGTTCCGTAAAGGCTGACAAACTTCGGAGAGATTTCGCTTGTCTGTGCATTGAAACTTCCGATTGGTGACGAAGCATCCGCCCAGTCATATTTCCAATAGCCGAACATCCACACATCATCAAGTGTTTTCCAGCCCGCAATTCTTTGAGAAAGTTCTGAATTTATCCTGTAAACATCGGATTCGGGATTGCGGATTTTATCCCAATCTTTCACTTCGGTAAGTGCACCGTCAGATTCTTTGCCAAAACCCGTTTTGATAATTTCTTCAGTATAAAGATAGCCGTTATCGGGGTATCTTGCAAGAGATTGCCTTTTGTCATTTATAAAAAGCTCGCAGTAAAGCTCACCTGTGTAATCACCGTCATAGCTGTCAGCTGTGTGATATGAACCGATTGCGTATATTTTACCCCAATCGTCTTTTGAGAGAGAGTAAGGTGTTTTTGTCAAATCTGCAACCACAACATTTTTCCGCGCTTCGGGTGTAAGCCTTTCTGATATTTCGGGATATTCGGAAACAGATCTGAAATCATCGGGAGAAAGAGTAACACCGCCGTTGATAATAACCTCACCGCCGATTGCACGGTAAGTTATCGGGCATTCAGCCGTGCCTGAATCTTCTTTTGTGAATTCAAGAGATGATACACGGTATTCGCCCGCTTCAATGCAGACGGTTATGCCTGTTTTATTGGTTTTATCGGTTTTCCTTACGGCTTCAACAGCTTTTTCTATTGTGAGAAAAGGAGCATCTTTTGCGCCGTTATTTGAATCGTTACCTTTTGTGCTTACATAAAAATCGCCGTTAATCATTTTATCATCGTCTTTCATGTTTGTGTATGTTGAAAGAACGGGTACAGGTGCTTGGTATCCGTCATATATTTCGTTGATTGCAAAAGGTACAACATATGAATAACTGCCGAGTGCAAACCCTATCAAAACAACAAACGAAAGGATGGTTCTCAAAATTTTTTTATCAAAGATTCTGTAAATGCAGAGTAAAGCAAGCACGGTTGTGAATATAAATGATAAGTAAACAGAAATAATTAATGCAATCTGATTCAACTCGCCGTTGCCGATAATACTGTTTATCAAAAGCATAAGAACTACAAGCACAATTGCAACAACCAATGCGGTGATAACAGCATTCACAGCTGTTTTCTTTTTGTCTGCGTTTCGGCTGAGCGGTATTGAAAGCAATGCACCGCCCAGACAAACAACCAATGAAAGAATAAACAAAAGTGCAGTATATTCATAACACAGATACTGCATGTGAAAATAATAAAGACCAACTGTTGTAAATACAATGCCTGCAATAAGGCAAATTATTTTTGGCGTTTTTTTCATAAAAATCACATCTCCGAAATTTCATGTTATAAACCGATTGTCAAACGGAATCAATCATCCTTCCGTATACAATGAAACAGGTCCGTACAATCCGCCTGATGCAAAATCTTCGGCAAATTTGAGTTCAGCCTCAAAATACGGGGACAGTTCTTTGATATTCAGGTTAACAAAGTAATCGGTGTGAAGATACCAGTTTGACGATGTGTTGGTCACGACTATTTTCAGAGTTTTATTCTTATCAAGTATGCCCGTGGGAATTCTCAATCTGTACGGGGCATAAGTGCCGTTCCCGAAAGCTTTCCATTGAGATACACCTGAGCCGCAAAACGAACATCTCCGAGATCAATTTCGCCTTCTTTTCCGATTTTATCGGCAGGGAGTGTAAAAGTTGTTTCATAAACAACGCTTCCCGAGTAAGTTCTGCCAATCGGATAAGCACGGTCGCCTCGGATTTGCGACCCATCAAAGCGTTTTTTTATTATACATACGTTCGTATGTCTAATAAATAATTATTTGACGAAAACCTCTTTTATGGCTTCAAGATAGCCGTAACCGTAGAGGTCATCGGGCTGGAGATAGCTTGTTTCAGTCCATTCATTCCAGCTGTTTACGGTAATGAAAGGTGCTTTCATAATACCTTTGTTTATTGAATCATCTGCAAAAACCTTTACTTTTTCGCAGGCGGTTTTAAAGTTCTCGGGGGTGTTGTTTTCAACCACTCCGGGAACGAATTTGTTGAATCTCACGTTGTTATCCCAACCAACAGAAATATTGGGGTAAAACGGAATACTCAGCCTTTCCGATTCGCTCACGAGCTTGTCTGCATAAGCATTTGTTATGTCGGTATAATCTCCGTCAAAATTTACGGAACAACCCCAGTTATAGCTTGTCACCGAGTCAACTCCGAGATAATCGTAAAGCTCAAATGCATTAACACCCTTGTTTACATCATCGTCACTCAGCCAGCCGTAAATGCGCTCGCCCCAATGCACAACCTGAAAATGCAATCCGTTAAAGCCTGCCTTAACGGTTTTTCTTCGGAATTCTTCAATTCCTTTTCTGCATTCCTGACTTGTTCCGAAAGAACGAACAAAATTATCAATATCAAAAATCATATAGACGGGACAGCCGTCAATCGTGTAATAATTCTCACGGCTGAAATATTTTTCAATCGTTCTGTTGCAGATGTTTGAAAAAATTTCGGATGTTACGACGCCGCTCCAGATAACGGTTGAAAGATCGCTGTCGGAATTGCGCTTGTCCCATAAGTGCGTTGCATCGTGATTTGCCCACATAAGGCAGAATTTCATATCCGTATTGTTGCGCGCTTTCAGAAAGCCGTCATTAAGGCAGTTTTCGAGAAACGGGCGGTTATCATACCAATACCAATCGTAGATAAAAACATTCACACCGTGCGAAACGGCACAGTCAATCTGCATTTCCATAACTCGGCTGTCTGCTTCGTTAACATAACCCCAAGTCGGGATTCTCGGCCAGCGGCAGCCTTTGTAGCCTTTGTCAGTCATCGCCTTGACTGTCTGCCATTCGCCGCAGCCTTCGGGCCAGAAAATGCGTGTGCGCGGTTCATCGCCTGTGTATGACGGCCATATAAAAGCCGCTATATCGTATTTGTTCATTGAAAATCCTCTATCCTTTAAATTCTGTTAAAACTTTTGATTTTTTCGGCAACACAAAAGAATATACAAGCACCGATAATGCCGAAATAATAACGAGTATATTGTGCAGCGTGAAAACCTCAACTATCGCCCTGTGTTCCTCGGAACCGACAAAGAAATAAGACAGAGACATAAATGCAACAAACAAGGGAAGCAAAATTCCTGCGAGCCAAGCCATGCCTGACTTCTCTGCATTGATGCCGCCTTTTTTTACAAGCAATGCGATGAGTATTGCTGTTAAAACAACCGCCGATATAATTGCGATTATCTTTATTGTGTCGGTGCTTTCTTCAAAACGCCTTGCAACGGGGCGGACAAGGTTGACGCCTATTGTGCCTATAAATCCTGCCAGAAACACAAGAATTTTCTTCGGCTTTTCGGAGAGATTTAAAAATGCGCCTTCGGGAACATCTTCGGTTTTTTTCAAAGATATCAGAACGGCGGTGATAATAATGCCCGCAATAAAGCCCGTGAAATATTCCCAGCAAGACCAGGCATACAGAAAATCGCCTTCATAATGCGCTCCGAGTTGACGGTAGCCGCCGTTTGCAAACCAAAAGAACAAATTTGAAACCGTTATTGACAGACCGAATGCACCGCACACAAGGGCACCCACTTTTGCGGCAACCTTATCTTTAACGATAAATCTTGCGGCAAGTATCGCTCCCAATGCTCTGATTGCGGAAGAAACGGCTTGGATTTCTGAAAAATAATTTCTGCCGCCTATGATTTTTTTACCCCATGAAATATCCGCAAAGTGTTGCATGAACACCTTGTATGCAGAACCCTCTATGCCTGCGATTTCAAGGCCTTCTTCAAAAAGCTCAACGGCTTCGGGTTGAATGAGTTGAACAATCCAATGTGAAACACTTGCTTTTGAGATAACGTCAAAAATCAGAAAGGCACCTATGACAATCAAAAAATCCTTTAGTTTCCATTGATGAGAGCTGAAGCCTCTGCCTAACAATATGCCGTATAAGCCTGCCAGACCCAGCCCTACGCAGCACATCATAAATGCGCCTGACAAAGGTGAAATATATCTGAAGAAATGCTCTGCACCCTCCACTTCGGTTTCGCGGATAATTCCTGTTATCTGGTTAACAACAGTTCCCCAGCTGGGCACAGTCAGAATAAAAGACATAGCCGTTAAGGAAAGCCAACCTAAATCAAGCTTTTTGCGTTCTCCCAAAACGGTTGTGATGAAAAGCAGGTAAATAAATCCTGCATTAAAAACACCTGCTTCCGAACCCCAGCCGCGTGAACCGCGAAGACGCCATAAAAAGCCGAGAAGAAGTCCGCCGATAAGAATTATCAGAATTTTCTGCCATAAATGTTTTTGAGTTGTTTTCTGCATAGTTTTCTCTCCTGCTTTTATTTTTCGGATTTATTCTTTTTCCATCTGCCCGAGAAAAAGAAGATAAGACCGATAACCATAGGCATAAAGCCTGCCAGCGCATCGCCGTACCAGAAACCTTGGCAGCCCATTCCGACCGCAAAACCGAGCAGAGCCGAGATGCCGATACGGCTTATTATGCCGTCAATGACGGCAACGGCAAAGTTCAGTTTAGCGTTACCCGAACCGTTCATAAGAGAAAAACTCATGGAACGGGTGGCTGAACCGTACATGTTCAGAATTGCGGGAAGAACAACCACGGATGCAACGGCGAGCACCTCTTTGTCGCTCGTGAACATTCTGAAAATAGGCTCAGAGAAGAAAAACAACGCTATTGCAAGAATCGTTGAAATAAGAATACTGCTGTACAGAACCACTTTCATTATCTTGGGAACACGCTCGTATTTCTTTGCTCCGAGACTCTGGCCTACCATTGTGCTGCCCGCTGTGGTAAATGACTGAGAAACAATACCTATCATCATATTGATTTTGTTATAGAGACCAGAAAGAGCTGAAAAAACAACGCCGTAAAGATTAATCCACGATGTAAGAACAATCTTTGAAAGATTTATGGCGGCTGATTGGATTGCCATGGGCACGCCGAGAGCCACCAGCTTTTTGAATGCCTGAGGGTCTATTTTAAATGAGGCGGGCTTGAAATCAAATTCGAAGCTCTCTTTTTTTATATACAGATATGTAAGTGCGATAATGAAGCTTAATCCTTGGGAAATAACGGTTGCCAATGCCGCTCCGAAAACCTGCATATTTAATCCTGCAACAAACCACAGGTCGAGCACCATATTAACAACTGCGGCAATGGCGATGAACACAAACGGTCGGCGGCTGTCGCCCATGCCTCGAAGAATTGCACTTATGATGTTATATCCGTAAATGAAAAACAGCCCGATGATGCAGGTAACAGTATAATCCATTGTGTAAGCATAGGACTCGGCGGGCGTGTTGAGCAAATCAAGCATCAAATCACGGATAAAATAACAACCAACGGAAATTATAACCGATATGCCGAGAAGGAAGGTGAACATTGTGCCGATTGTTTTTTTGACGGCATCCGTATTTTTTGCGCCCACATACTGCGAAATTAGAACTTGTCCCGCAGAAGAAAAACCCATGGCAACAAAAGTCAGCAGATGCAGAACGTCGCCGCCGATTGAAACGGCAGACATGCCTTCGCCGCCGATATATTGACCGACAACAATCATATCGACAATATTATATACAGCCTGAAGTGCATTTGATACGAATAACGGAAATGCGAATTTAAGCAGCAGCTTGGTAACACTGCCGTCAGTCAGGTCGGTTATCATGGTTGAATTTCGGTTAGACATATGCTTCCTCTTTAATATAATGATTTTTTATCTTGCAAGAACAATTGTTTTTGTTTCGCCCGCATTGAAAGAAGCGTTCTGTTCTTCGCCGCCGTAAACACTGACCTTGATTGTCTGTGCTTCGTCGCTTGTTACAGTGATTGTTACTTTTTCTGTGTTCCATTCGAGTGAAACTTCTGCATTTGTTCTTGCACGCAAACCTTCGATTTTGCCTTCAGTCCATTCATCGGGGAGTGCAGGTAATGCTTCAATAACTCCGTTATTTGAATAAAGGAGCATTTCATCGATAACACCGATTGTGCCGATAGTTGTGTCTGTGCAGAAAACACCCCATCCGCCGTGAGTATAGTGGTCCGCCATAAGTGATGTATAATAGATATTGTCCGCCATAAGTGCCATAAGAGAATCGTAGCAGGAATCGGCATTCTTGAGCCTTGCGGCAACAAGTGCCTTATGAAGCCAGCCGTGAGAAGCGGTGTCATCCTCACCCTCATTTTCTCTGTTGCGGTTCGCTATTGCCTGATTTATTGCGGCAACAAGCTCTTCGCTATCCTGCGTTTCAAATGCGGGCCATGCGGGATAAAGGTGGCTTATGTGACGGTGCTTGTTGTTTTCTTCATATTCCTCCATCGCCCATTCGCAAAGAGCACCGCTTTCGTCATATTTATATTCGGGGAGAAGAGTGAGAAGATTTTCCCATTTCGCAATTCTTTCTTTATAACCGTCAGCTTTGACAATCTTTTCCATGGCTATAGTCATTTCAAGACCGTCTTTTGCGGCGGAAATATCCATTGTTGCGTTTGCTGTTATTGTTGAGTCGTAATCACCGAGAGGATAGTTTTCGGGTGAATATGAGGGGATAATAAGATACTTTTCACCTTCAAGAAGCTCAGTTTTTCCTTCTTCATAACAAGCGTTGCCGTTAATGTCGGTAAAATATTCGGGAGTGCAAATCTGCTCCCAGAAATTTGCCTGTTTTGTCAGCAGGGGAAGAAGAATATCTTTTTCAAGGTCAAGATTTTCGCCGTTATATTCAATTGTTCTGTTGCCGTAGCACTGCCAGAATTCATAAATCGGTCTGAGCATCCAGCTTGCACCTGCGTTCCAATACTGGAACGGATACCAGCGGCTGTATTCAACCATCATAGCTCTGTCGCCGTCGGTATTGACGGGCACCTGAATGGCATCGGTCATTCCGTAGGTCATTGCGGCATTTTCTTCCCAGTCGGGAATCTGCTTAAGAACGAATTTTATGTAGCTTTCGCCGGCTTCATACATGTTGCCCGTGTTCATACCGGAAGACTGAAGATTAACGTTTGCATCCATTGTGTAAATGCCTCTCCAGCCCGGATTCCATTCACCCGACCACATTCCGCAGAGTCTGGGAAATGATGTACCGGAACAGCAAATCTGAGCATATCTGCCCTGATTATATGCTCTTTCAACCAAGGAGGGGAGAAGGGTTTCGCTCTGCTGCTGAAGGGCAATAAGATGCTCGTTTGCAACTTCTTCGTAGCTGTCGTCACCGAGCTCGAGCTTTACGGTGTTGAACATTGCGGAATGCTTTTCTGCGTGAGGCGCAAGAGCTTTGTCATAGCTGAATTTGCCGTTAACGGTATATTTTTCGGCAACCGCAGTTGTGTATGCGTTGAGCTCTTCAAGAAGTCCATAGCTTTCAGTATCCTTGAAGTCCTCAAACCTGCCCATATCAAAGGTTCTGTCGGATTTTGTAATGAGATAAACTTCGCTTGCATCCGAGATTTTAATTGCCGCATTCTGCTCTTTTGCAACGTTTTCGCTGTCGTTTGTGCTGTCAAGAACAACTCTCTCTTTTTTACCGCCGACAACGATAACCTTTGTCAATCCGCAGAAGCCGCCGTCTTTAAGCTCGCTGTTTTCATAAGACGGATAATGTGCGATAAGAGCAATATATGAAGCATCATCATCAACCAGCTTTTTATATCGCATATCTTTTTCATTGCCGTTGCCGAAACCGCGGAGCGACCAGCAATCCTGCAAAGAAATTGTCATATTGATTTTTGCGCCGAGTGATGATTCGGAAATTTTTGTGATTGTAACATTGTCTTCTCTTGATGAAAAGGTTGTCCTTTCCCAAGTGCCTCTGATATCGGTATATTTAACGCCGAGTTCAGCAGTTTCATAGTCTGTCCAACGGATATAGTTGAAATAGGGGAGAGCCGTGCTGTCCGTTCTTAAAACATGAGACGGATGATATGCATAAAAATATGTTGACTGTCTGCCTTCAACATCCCAGCTTGCATCGCCGTTGATAACAGCCTGCCTTGCATCGTCAAGCTGACCCGTCACTTCTTCGGGAGTGTATCTCGGGTCATTTGAAGGCATTAGGAAATTGATGTTGTTATAAATATAACTGTCGCTGTACGGTGAGCCAGCAACAACAACGCCGTTTTCACCGTTGCCGCTGACCATGCCGTCAAACCAACTGAGTGAATCCTCGTGATTGTTTGCATACGGAACAAGCTCAGTGTATTCGGTTGCAATTGATTTTGCGTGGTTGTTATTAATCATTTCAATGTCACCTGCTTTGATATAATTGAAAATTCCGGGGAAAAAGTTGCCGCCCGTAATCAGGCAAATCATAATGGCGAAAAATGTTTTCAGCTTTAATATCATCCGATAACACTTCTTTCAAAAAATGTATAGATTTTTTATAGAAATATGATACAATAAAAAAGGATGAAATGTAAAGTAAAATTTTAATTTTAACGTTTTTACATTGTTTTGAAAAAAACGGTAATAAATCAATATAATATTGAGGTGTGTTATGGCAAGGATTATAACTACTAAAGCTCATTCAAGCGGCATTGCCTTGGGGGGTATCGGAAGCGGAAGCGTTGAGCTTCTGCCTGACGGCGAGTTCCATTCATGGCTCATAGCAAATCAGCCGAGGATAACACAAGTGTGTTTTGAAGACAAGGTTGATGACGGCGAAGCAAGCACGGGCGCACTTTCATTCTGGGTGCGCGAAACAAAAGCAAACGGAAAACCGATTATCCGCAAGCTCGGCATGAAAACCGATGCAGACGATTTTACTTACCGTATGTTCGCATGGAATAAACCTGTTGAAAAAATTGAATTTGACGGCAGATTTCCTTTGTGTGACCTGAATTATGTTGACAGCGCATTATCCTGCAGGCTCGGTCTTAAAGCTGTTTCGCCGTTTGTTCCGCATAACAGCGATTTTTCGGCAACGCCGGGATTCTATTTGGATTTTACCGCAGAAAATCCTACCGACAGCGAATTGAATATAAGTCTTTTAGGTACTCTTGTGCCGGATTTTGCAAATCAGAAAGAGGGCAACAAAAACTCACTTCATAAGTTAGGCAACGGAGTCGGTATCCACATAGAGTCTGCAGAAATTACCGATTCGCCGTCTTGCGGAAATCTTTGCCTTTCTGTAAACGGTGACGGTGAAAAGTCTTACATCACAGCGGATTATTACCGCTTTATGAGGGAATATATCGGCGATTCAAAATTGGGTGTAACGCAGGAATCCGTTCTCTTCGGTTTCAGAGAAAACGGTTGTCTGCCGAACAGTGAAATCGGCATAACTCCAAAAGAACTGCCCGAAAATTTTGCTTTGTTGAACGATGACGAGCTTGATACCTTATGTGAGGAATATACAAGGTATCCCTTTGTTGAATCCATACTCAGCCGTATCAAACATTGTAATCCGGATTATCTTTCATTAAGAGAGGATAAAATCAAATTCCTTGATTGTTGTCTGAATCAGAATGAAAGAAGAAGCAAAGAATTCGGAGCCTGCGCTCTTTGCTCGGAAGTGACACTTAAACCAGGTGAAAAGAAAAATATCCGTTTCATTCTCACTTGGTATTTTCCAAACCATTTTGGTAATGACGACGAAAAGATTGGGCATTACTATGAAAATCTTTATAAAAATGCTTTGGACGCTAACAGATTTCTTGCAGAAAATGAAAGCGTTTTCAAATCCGCCGTTAATTTTGCTGAGCTTCTTTATTCGACAAATTTGTCGACGGTTTATCCTGATTCTTGGTCGTCCAATCTTTCTCCTTTAATCAAAAGCTCCGTTTGGCTCAAAAACGGAAACTTCGGTCTTTGGGAGGGGCTTGGTTACTGCGGACTGCATACTACAGACATAACCTATCACGCATCGTTTTCGCTTATCAGCCTTTTCCCCGATTTGCAGAAAAAGCAGATGAAAATGGGTGCTCTGTATCAGAGAGAGGACGGCAGAGTGCATCATTGCTTCAAGCCTGATATGAAAAGCGTGGACGGAAGTTTTGCCCGTGTTGACATCAGTATGCAGTTTGTATTAATGGTGCTTCGTGATTATCTTTTTTCGGGTGACAGAGAGTATCTTTTCTCTTTGTGGGATAATGTAAAACGGGCTATGGATGCTATGGAAAAGCTTGATACCGATAAAGACGGCTTGCCCGACTATGGTACAAAGTGCAACACCTATGATGCGTGGAACTTTTCGGGTACACCCGTATATATTTCCGTTCTTTGGCTGGCTGCTTTGAAAGCGGCAACAATAATCGCCGAGAGAGTGGGTGACAGGGCTTGCTTTGATAAGTGGAACGATATATTGAAATCGGGCAAAAAATCCCTTGAGGAAAAGCTCTGGAACGGTGAATACTACAATCTCTGGAAGAATAATGACGAAACCGATGAATCACTTATGACTGCTCAGCTTGACGGCGAATGGTTTCTGCGAATGACGGGTATCGACGGAAATCTTCCCGATGAAAGAGTCCGTGCGGTGCTTGATTTAATTTTCGCTTCTAATTTTGATGACGAGCAGGGTCTTGTGAATGCAACAGTTCCCGAAAACAGAAAAACAAGCATTAATACCTATAAAAACTGCCAGACGATTGCAGTATGGACCGGTATTGGCTATGCTTTTTCCGCTCTTGCGTTTTCTGTTGGTTTGAAGGGAATTGCTGAAAAGGAGATTAATTCAATAGCAGATAATCAGATGAGGTTCGGGCATTTCTGGGATCATTGGGAATGCGGCCATCATTATACGCGCCCCATGTCAAGCTGGACAATTCTCAATGCAATATCGGGAATGTCTGTTGATTATGAAAACAAAAAGCTTACATTTAATCCCATCGATAAAAACATTACCTTTCCGCTTTGTCTGCCCGATATTCTTGCCAAGGTTACATTTGATGACGGTAAATGTGAAATCGATTGTATCAGCGGCGATTTGAGCGATTGGGATATAAGCTCTTTCACCTTGCCTCATTAAATATTATATTTTATGGAATATAAGGAATTACGGAAGGAAGGCAGAATATGAAAACAGCTGAACAAAAGGTTTTATGCGGTGCTGATATAGTTAAACGCAACGGACTTGATTTACATTGATATTTTACCCGAATATCAGCATATGGGGTTGGGAAGAAATAAGATTTTATGAAAAATACGGGTTTAAGCTTATTGAAACAAAAGAAACAACTCTTGTTTATGGGTTGCAGTTGAAATAAAACGGCCGACAAATCTTACGGTTTGTCGGCATCATATTTATTTAATTGCAGAGCGTATGCTCCAATTGTTAATTTCAAGAAGATTTTCTGCTTTTTCTTCGGAACATCCGAGAATTTCGGTTACAATTCCGATCATCCTTCTGCGAAGCTTTTTGTTAGTGGGTCTGAGATTAATCATCATATTTTCATAAACGCAACCGCATTTAATCATAGATGCGGTTGAAATCATATTCAGAATGATTTTTTGAGCCGTGCCTGCCTTCATTCGGGTTGAACCGGTGATAACCTCGGGTCCGGTATCTGCACAAATATCAATATCTGCAGCTTTTCCCAGTTGTGAATCGGGGTTGTTTGTTATTGAAAAAGCTCGCGCACCAACGCTCTTTGCATAATTAACCGCAGAAATAACATAAGCCGCTGAGCCGGAAGCTGAAATTCCGATTAAGATATCTTTGCCGGAAAAACTGCGTTCTTTCAGATCTTCAATGCCTGCTTGAGGATTATCCTCTGCGTTTTCGGCCGCCTTGAACATACACTTTTCTCCGCCTGCAATAATACCGTTAAAAAGGTCATAAGACACGCCGAAGGTAGGAGGACATTCTGCCGCATCGCAAACGGCAAGTCTGCCCGAAGTTCCGCTGCCGATATAAAATATTCTTCCGCCTTCTTTTATTGAGTCTGCAACAGCATCACACACAGCTGAAATCTGCGTCAAAACAGCTTGAACCGCATCAGTTACCGAGGCGTTTTCTTTATTGATGATTTCAAGCATTTCTATGGTTGAAATTTTATCGATTTTGTAAGTATCGGGATTTCGCATTTCTGTTTTAAGCATTGTCACACAACCTTTTTGCAAGTGATATTGCACCGTTTACTATCGGTTCATCAATAAAAGCGAGTGAAACTTCGCCCTCAATAAATTTCATAAGATAAGGAGATAATATTTCCTTCTGCTTGCACAGGCCGCCGCAAACAACGATTTTGTTATTGCCGTTTTTGTTTGCTCCGTTAATTATTTTTGCAGCTTCAAATGCATTTTGTTCAATAATTTTCTTTGCAACGGCATCGCCGAGATTATATGCTTCAAAAACAACGGGCGCAAAAGATGCAATAAATGATGCACCGCCATTATATATATCGGTTACGGCATCCGCGAGCCTTTTGCCGAGCTTTGCTTCGATAAGATTCAGAAGTGTTTTACTTCCGCCTCTGCCGTCAATAAATTCAAACGCCGCATTAAGAGCGTCGGAGCCGAAATGAAATCCGCTTCCGCCTTTGTCAATCATATAACCGTAACCGCCTGAACGGCGGAGATTTTCTCCGGAACGGGAATAGGCAACAATGCCGGTTCCCATTATTACCGCTGTTCCGTCATCACATTTTAATGAGGCTTCAAGAGCAAGCTCGATATCGCTGCCGCAGTTGTATAATGCAAATCCGAAGCGTGACAGAAAAATATTGATACACCTTTGGTTCTCTTTGAGTTTAGCACCTGAAATACCGGCAAAAACAGATATTTCCGAAAGATCAAAACCATTACATATTTCATTTATTCCGTCATTGAGTATATAATATATATTTTCAATGCCTGTGCTTACGGGGTTTGATGCGCCGAGAAACAATCTTCTTACCTCGTTTTCATCTGAATCGGTGAGCAGAAACTCTGTTTTCGTTCCACCGCCATCAATTCCGAGCAGATATTTTATGTTACACATTTTGTTTCCTCTTTTATATTGTATAAAAATTTGTAACTGACTTTACAAAAATTTATTTTAATTCATTTTTTATGTAGTCATTTAACTCGTTCCAGTTTTTGACAGCCAGATATTTTCCGGAATTAATATCACTGCGGAATTCAAGCGGTGTTGATGCTTTCATATCAAGAAGCACTGGTGTTATACCGCAGGCTGATGCACCGTAAACATCAGGGATTTCTCCGTCGCCGCAGTACCAGCATTCCGATGCATCAAGTTGAGCATGTTTTAATGCTGAAACAAAGATGTTCTTTGACGGTTTAGTAAAAAGGATATCTGCGCTTGTAAGGCAAAATTCGAATTTTGATGACGGAATCCATTTCTTTATCGCAAGCAAAAGGCTTTCACCGCTCATCATATTATTGCTGATAACCGCCGTACGGATTCCGCAAGAATCAAGCTCGGCGAGAAGCTCGGGTATGCCGTCAATAACCCGCCTTGAAGAATTAAATCTGTCAAATATTTCTTCCTGCTCAGCCATTGGGAAATCAAAAATCAAGCCCGTATTCAAAGTTGCAAATCTGATTACGCAGGACAAAGGAATATCAAGCGTTATTCCCGATTTTGATTTAATTTCGGAAACTTCGTCAAGATATTTGTCCCAGTTTTTTGCAAGTTCGGATCTGCTTGTTATCTCAGGGTTAACAGCAGACAAGCGGAGCTTTTCGAATCCTTCGAGAGGGTTGCATTTGCCGTCATCAAAAAGAGTTCCGCCGACATCGAAAAGAATCATTTTCGGTTTTTTATTGTATAACATATTCATCACCGCTGATTTTTTATTAAAATATATCATAAAAAAATTGATTTTTCAATAAAAATACTTGTTGTTTGACATATTCGGAACACAGCTTTATAATTATGATATATAATTCGAAAGCGGGTGTGGTTATGAGATATATTGCAGATCACGACTTTCATATTCATTCTACCGTTTCGCGCTGTTGCCACGATAATGCTCAGATTCCTGAAACGATACTGAAATATGCTGAAGAATACGGGTTGAGAAGAATTTGTCTGACAAATCATTTCTGGGATGAGGCCGTTAAAAGCGAAGCCGAGTGGATTGAAGAACACGATTTTTCTCATGTTTCATCTGTTTTGCCTCTGCCGCAAGGAAAGAACACGGAATTCCTTTTCGGTTGTGAAACCGATATGGATTTTAATAATGTTCTCGGCATAGGCAAAGAAAGATTTGATGCGTTTGATTTTATAATTGTTGCAACAACGCATCTGCATCTTGACGGCAACACTGTCAGAACAAAAATCACAACTCCCATGGAGGCAGCTTTTCATTGGATTGATAAAATCGAAAAATTGCTGGAAAAAGAATTGCCTTTTGGTAAATTAGGTATTGCGCATCTTACCACAGGTCACATATTGAAAAACAGAACGGATGAAGTGCTGTCTCTGATTCCCGATTCAACTCTGTATTCGGTATTCGATGAATGTTCACGCAACGGAGCGGGAATCGAATTAAATATAAAAACAATAAATATGACAGACAAACAAAAGGAGATTTTTCTCAGACCGTATTTTATCGCTAAAGAATGCGGATGCAAATTCTATCTAGGCAGCGATTCACACAAAACAAGTGCGTTGACTTGCGCAAAAGAAAATTTTGAAAATATTATTACACAGCTTGATTTAAAAGAAAGCGATAAGTTTTCTTTGTTATAGTACAAATTGAAATTTAAATCTGTAGGAAAAAATATGAAGGTTATTATTTCTTGTCTTAATTCAAAATATGTTCATGCTTCGCTCTCTCCTTGGTGCTTGCTTGCGGGAATTCGTGAATTTTCAAAGAAGTCATACGATACTTTGGTTATGGAAAGCACAATCAACGGTGATACGCTGTTGTTTGCCGATGAAATCATTGATGAAAAGCCCGATGTTGTTGCTTTTTCATGTTATATATGGAATATTATGAAAACTCTTGAAATCTGCCGCATAATCAAAGAAAACCACGATTGTAAAATTGTTCTCGGCGGACCCGAAGCGGCATACCGACCGAAAGATATACTTGAAAAATATGAGTTTGTGGATTTTGTGTTATCAGGTGAAGGTGAGTGGGTCTTTCCCGATTTTCTCGATAATATGAATGTTGATTTGAGCCGTATTTCGGGTCTTTCATACAGAAAAAAAGGAGAGGTTATCATAATACCCGAAAAGGAGTACAGCGACACTCCGCCGTCGCCTTTCAGCGAAGAATTTTTCAAAAACCTCAACGGAAGAATTTCATATATCGAAACTGCCAGGGGATGCCCTTACCGTTGTGCTTTCTGCCTTTCGGGACGATGCTCAACGCTTCGGTTTTTTGATATACAACGAGTAAAGAAAGATATAATTAAGCTTTCTCAAAGCGGAACCCGGACCGTGAAATTCGTTGACCGAACGTTTAATGCAAATGCAGAAAGAGCCAACGAAATCCTTCTTTTCATTAAAGATAATTACGGTAAAGAAATTCCGCAGAATGTATGTTTTCATTTTGAAATCGCAGGCGATATATTAAAGGAGAGTACACTTGAAATTTTAGCCTCAATGCCTTACGGTGCAGTTCAGCTTGAAATAGGCATGCAGTCCTTTAATGAGGAAACATTAAACTTAATCAACCGAAAAGCCAACATAAAAAAGCTTGTTGAGAACACAAAAAAACTCATAAGCTTCAATAACATGCACATTCATATAGATCTTATTGCAGGGCTGACGGGAGAAGATATCAAAAGCTTCAGACGAAGCTTTTATATCGCCTATTCACTTAAAGCGCATATGCTTCAAATGGGTTTTTTAAAGCTTCTCCACGGTGCGGATATGCGCGAAAACTCAGAAAAATATCCGTGCACGTTTACGGATGCGCCGCCTTATGAGGTTACGTCAACTCCTTGGCTCTCATCCGATGAAATAACAATGCTGAAAAGCTGTGAAGATGCTGTTGACAGGCTTTACAACAGCGGCCGTTTTTTGTTTACTCTCGATTACCTTACAGATGAAGTCGGTATCTCTCCTTTTGATGTTTTTAACGATTTCGGGAATTGTGTTAACGGTAATAAAATGAAGCTTTGCGACTATGCCGAAAATCTTTTCAATTTCTTTGCGGATAAGTGCGACAAAGAAAAACTGAAAGAAAAAATTCTTTGCGATTTGCTTTGCTGTTCTTCATCGGTAAGAATTCCCGATATTTTCAAAACAAAAGACCCGATTTATAAGAAAATAAAAAGGTATTTTACGGAAAAAGTTGATAAAAATATAAAAATTGCAGTTTTACGTTCGGATAATCAGGTTTTTGCGGTCAATCAAAACAAAGAAAAAAGCCTTCATAACAGATATGAAGGCGAGTTTTATGATATTGATGAATTTGTTGCGTTGTAAGAAATTCATTTTGTTGATATCAGTTTTGCTTTTTCTGAAATCGTAACAAGCACGGGAACAAGAATTATCTGAAGAATTATTCCGGGAAGAGCATTTGTCACTGCACCCGCCCAAAATTCGGCAAAGCCAAACTTTAAAGCATCAAAACCCATGCAGGCAAACTGAACAAGTCCCCATGCAAGTCGTCCTGCAACCATAGCAATCAAGAGCGAACAATATATGTATGCTTTCTTTTTTGGTAAAACACGGTACAGCAATCCGCTCATAAAACCGTATACGGCAAGTTCAAAAGCCATTGCAAGCGCAACGGGAAACAGGGTCGGCATGCCGAGCGTGAGGGAGCGAAGCAGCGGTGCAACAAAGCCGACAAGCAATCCCCACGGCGCACCGCATACAAAGCCGCAAAGTATGACGGGGATGTGCATCGGGCAAAGCGCGGAACCTATTTGAGAAATTTGACCCGTCAGAAACGGCAAAACATAAGCAAGTGCAAGAAAAACGGCAGTTAAAGCAAGTTTGATTAAATTGTTCTTGTTTTTCATATGATTTTCCTTTCAATCAGAAAAACATGTTTCTTTTTTGAAATATTAAAAGAAAGTGAAATGTTTATTATTAATTATAATATATTTTATCGTTTTTTACAACACTTGAATTGCCGATAAACATTGTATATAATTAATCGGAATACAATAGTCAAATATTACAACAGAATTATAAGGAGTTTTTATGCTTTTCAATGAAACAAAAATTTCCGGTATTGGCGTTAAAAACAGAATAATTCGCAGCGCAACGCACGACGGACTTGCTGATGAAAACGGTGCGCCGAGTGATAAACTGATTGCCAAATATGAACAGCTTGCAAAAAACGGAATCGGCTGCATTATTACCGGCTATGCCGCTGTCAGCCGAAACGGAGTTTCTCCCTATCCGAGAATGATGAAAATTTATGATGACAGTGTGATTGAAAAATATAAGCAACTCACTCAGACTGTTCACAGCCATGGGGTTCCCGTTGTTCTTCAGATTGCTCATTGCGGCAGACAGACTTATTCAAAAGCTATCGGGATGCAAAAGGTTGCTCCGTCAAATGTACTTCACGCTTTCTATCCCGATAAAGCTAAAGAACTGACCGGAGAAGAAATACACAGCATAATTGATGATTTTGTTTCAGCAGCAGTCAGAGCTGAAAAAGCGGGATTTGATGCTGTTCAGGTTGACGGCGGCCACGGCTATCTGCTTCATGATTTTCTTTCGCCTTACGGCAACAGAAGAAAAGACGGTTGGGGCGGTTCGTTGCAGAATCGATGCCGTATTGTTGAACTGATAATTAAAGGAATCAAGAAAAACACAAATCTTCCTGTGTGGATAAAGCTCAGCGCTGAGGATAACAGAAAGGGCGGAATGAACATTCAGTCTTCTGTTGAAATCTGTAAACGCCTTGAAAATGCCGGATGCGATGCAATTGAAGTTTCCTGCGGAACGGTTCAGGACGGAATGAACACAATGCGCAGTGCGCTTATGCCAATGGAAGCTGTTTTCAAATACAGAGAACCGTGCGCATCATTTCCGAAAATTTTAAACAAAATTGCTTTGCCTGCCGCAAATCTTATAAATCCGCTTATCAAGCAGCCAAAACCTCTCGAGAATTTTAATGTTGATAATGCCGCAATAATAAAGCAAAGCATTTCAATTCCCGTGATTGTTGTCGGCGGAATACATAAAGTCGGGGACATGCAAAGCATTCTGTCGGAAGGCAAGGCTGATTTTATTTCAATGTGCAGACCTTTTATTTGTGAGCCCGACCTTGTAAAGAAGTTGGCAGACGGTCAGCCTGAAGCAAAATGCATCATGTGCAACTATTGCGGTCTGGTAATTGAAAAAGAACCTACAAGATGCCTTTACGGCAGAACGAAATTTTGATTTTTGTTGAAAATAGTTTCACGGTATTGTATAATCAATGAGTTAAAAATCCGAAAGAAGTGATTTGTAAATATGAGAATGAGAAAGAAAAAGCATCTTGAAGATCGTCTTTCAAATTGCAATAATGTTATAACGCTTTTCAGCGATGACCGTAATTTTCTGACGGCTGTTGAAAAGAAAGAATATATTGATACCGAAGCACTTTTCGGCAACAATAATCCCGTTGTGCTTGAGATAGGATGCGGCAAAGGCGGCTTTGCCTGCGAGCTTGCAAAACGCGAGCCCGATATAAATGTGCTTGCGCTTGAAAAATGCGCAAACGTGATAGTTATTGCGTGCGAAACTGGAATGAAAGAAAATCTGTCAAACCTCAAATTTCTTCACGGCGGGGCAGAGTTTCTTGAGAAATTTATCAGACCCGAGTCGATTGACCGGATATATCTGAACTTTTCATGCCCGTATCCCAAAAGCAGATATCAGAATCACCGCTTAACTAATCCGCGCTTTCTGAAAAGCTACGGTATAATATTGAAAAAAGAGGCCGAAATTCATCAAAAAACCGATAATATGAAATTTTTTGAGTATTCAATCGAGCAGCTTACCGGCTTCGGATTCAGCCTTAAGAACATTTCGCTTGACCTGCATAACAGCGATTTTGAAGGAAATATCGAAACCGAGTATGAGCATAAATTTGCTTCACTCGGCATGCCGATTTACAGGCTTGAAGCATACAGAAAATTTTATTAAAAGAAGGACTGTTTCAAATTTAAATTCGAAACAGTCCTTCTTTTATAATTATTTGTGATTTTTGATATAGTGCTTATAGAATTTTACGCAATTTGCGGTTTCCGCAACGCCGATGCTTTCGTTAGCTGCGTGCATGGCAGCGAGCTGTTCGTTGCTCATCTTAATCGGGCAGAAACGCAGGCAGTTATCTGCAATTTCTTCATAATGACGGCAGTCTGTGCCGCCGGTCATAAGATAAGGAATAACACCCGCTTCGGGATAGCATTCATTAAGACACTTCTTAAGATAGCTGAATTCTTCGCCGTTCCAATCAACGCAGTTTGAAGCACTTCGTGAATGAATTACCTCAAACTCAAGGTCATACTTATCAGCATATTTTTTCAGAACAGCGAGTGACTGCTCGGCATTCTGATGCGGTGACGGGCGCAGATTGCAGACGATATATGCTTCCGAAGGGATAACGTTGGGTGTGTGTGAGCCTTCAGCCATTGTGCAGCAGAAGGTTGTTTTGACAAAAGCATTGCACATCGGCGAAACTATTGGTAAAACTTTGGTAAGCAAGCCTTTGAACAGCCACATGTTGCCCAGCACCATTCTCAGCGGAAAACCGAGCAGGGGAGCTGCCTGGTCAAGCATGGCATATACAGGGCCAGATATTTCGGCTTTAAAAGGCTTATCTTTTTCTATATCGGCAACAAACTTTGAAAGCCTTGCAAGCGGAGTGTTGCTCTTGGGAGTGGAGGAGTGGCCGCCTTTGCCTTTGGCAATAACTTTAAGGTCGATATAGCCTTTTTCGAGAACGCCGATTGCAGCGCACCAGCCGGCCATTGTGGGCAAAGCATCCTTAAGAATAGCACCGCCTTCATCCATTGCAACATCAAGACGAACACCTTTTGATTTCAGATAATTTACGAGAGTGGGAGCACCGTTACCCGAAATTTCTTCGTCAACCGAAGAAGAAAGATAAATGTCGCACGGAGGCTCAAAGCCTTCCTCAAGCAGCTCTTCGATTGCCTGGAACTCTGAAAATACGGTTGATTTGCAGTCCATTGAGCCTCTTCCGTGGATATTTCCGCCTGAAATTTCGCCTGAGAACGGGTCTTTGTCCCAATTAGGCTCATCAGCGGTTACAACATCCTGATGACCCATAAGAAGAATTCCGTTTCTCTTGCTGTCTTTACCGGCCCAACGGAAAAGAAGATTTCCTTCAATTTCGGTGCATTCCAGTTTTGAAAAAACAAGCGGAAAGTTCTTTTTCATAACCTCATGCAGCTTATAAAACTGTGAAAGGTCGGTGTTGCCTCTGAGCGATATCGTCGGCACCTGTATCATTGCGGAAAGCTTTCGCGCATATTCATCAGCTTCCTGTTCTGTGGGGTTGATGGCGGGGGCGTTTGTGTTGGGTTTGGCTTTGATTTTTACCGCTCTTATTGCCGCAACGGCAAGTAAAAGCAGAATAACAGCCAAAATAATAAGCAACGCAAGGCCTGCATATTTCATTCGTATCTGTCCTTTCGGTGTGTTTTTATAAAATATAAATTTCGTGATTATCTGAGCAGTTCGTTCAGCTCTTTCATTTTTTCTGAAGTGGGTTCGGGAAATCGAGAGAAAGAAAAGGGAATTTCGAGGTTATCATATTTAACCTGACAAATTTTTTTGAAAGGCAGAAGCTCAACTTTATCAACGCAGGGATATTTGGCTGCGATTTCATTGAGCGAAACAATATTTTCCTTATTATCATTCAAAGACGGAATGATTACCTGTCTTAATGTGACGGGTATGGAAATTTTATTAAGATATTCCAGAAAATCAAAAACTGTCTGCATTTTGCAACCGACATGCTTCTGATAAAGCTTTTCATCGGTGTATTTAATGTCAAGCAAAACTCTGTCGGTTACTTCAAGAAGCTTTTTTACTTTATCATTAAAAATGCTTCCCGAAGTGTCAAGACAGGTGTTGATACCCTCCTTGCGGCAAAGTCTGAAAACTTCGCGCACAAATTCGGCTTGCAGAAGCGGCTCACCGCCCGATGCGGTTATTCCGCCGTCTGCACCGAAATATTCTTTATATCGGATTACTTTGTTAATGATTTCATCGGGAGTGAACATTGAGCCGCCGTTTAAAGACCATGTGTCCGGATTATGGCAGCAGCCGCAGCGCAGGTTACATCCCTGCATGAAAAGAACAAATCTTATTCCGGGCCCGTCAAGCGCTCCGAGGCTTTGAAATGAATGAACATTTCCTTTGATATCAATCATGTTCATATCGCTTCATGGAAGGTGCGGCTGATAACCTCACGCTGCTGTTCGCGAGAAAGTTTGTTGAAGTTAACGGCGTAGCCGGAAACGCGGATTGTCAGGTTTGGATATGCTTCGGGGTTTTCATAGGCTTTCTTCAATGTTTCGCGGTTGAGAACATTAACATTAATGTGGTGAGCTTTTTTGGCAAAGTAGCCGTCAAGAATATTAACAA
>JAZLCS010000053.1:0-3574 GCA_045614385.1 Acutalibacteraceae bacterium
AATGGTAGTCGCCGTGAATCATATAGTTACTGTCGGGGATACCTTCGATAAGAGCGCGCATTTTCTTTGTCTGCTCTGCGGTAAGATAATCTGCAAGAAAATCAACCCATTCAAGCACCCATTTTTTGAAATCGGGAAGTGCGCCTGCTTCAACCTCTGTTGAATGAATTTCTTTTAAAGTGTCAACAAAGTAAGCAACGCTCTGAGTCAGGTCATCGGGATTAGCTCTGATAAGCTTTGTTACGGAAGTTGCATTGAGAAGTTCGGTCAGACTGCCGTAGCCGTCACCGATACGCACAATGCCGTAGGGAATTGCTGTGTTAACGCCGAGAACGAAAGCTCTTCTTGAATTTTCACGCTCCTGCATGATTTCGGGAAGTGCGTCACGGTTGAAATACTGCTTGACGATTGTTTCGTCGTCATAGCGGTAAACTGCTCCGTTTGCACCCTTTGCGATGAATTCACAGCCTTCAAGACTGATTCTGGGATATGTTTTTTCAATCTTCATCATTTCGGTGAAGCCTGTCATTTCAAAAACAGAGTAAACTTCGGGCGAAACATTGATTATCGCAAGATCGGGCTCTGCCTTTCTCAGACGAAGCAATACACGGAGACCCGCACTTGAGATATACTCAAGGTTATCGGCATCAAGAACGGTGTGCAAACCCTGATTTGCATTTTTTATTTCATTGATTTTTTCTTCAAATTCGGGGGCATTTGAAGCATCGATTTTGCCTTCAAGGTTTATGTATAAAATATTTTTATCGGTTCTGAATTCCATATCAATTATTCCTTCCAAAAACTGTTTTTACAAGTTCGCTGTATTCCTGCCATGCAGGGAAATCTTTGAGCGGAGAAGTCAGCTCTGCAATGGTGCTGTAATACCAGAACTGTTGCTCGGGGTCTTTCTGATTGAAGGATTGCCACATATCTTTACCCTCAATTCTCCATATTCTGTAAAACGAACGCATATTTGAAAGCTTATCACCGAGCCAGAGTATGAGAACATCGGTATCTCCGCCGCTTGCAAGCTCTTCAAGTGATTCCTCTTTGCGGATTCTCCATGTGTTTTCAGGCGGTAAATCCGCACGCTTATCCTCTGTTTCGGACTCAACAAGTTTTCTGACCCGTGAGCCGAATTTTTCTTCAATCTCTTCTATGGTGATTGCTGTATCCTCAACCACATCGTGAAGAACGGCGGCTGAAATAACATCCTGATTATCCGTCATTGTGCCCACAATAACTGCGGCTTCAAGGGGATGAAGAATATAAGGCGTTTTGTCCTTTTTTCTCACCATACCGTCGTGAGCCTTAGCGGCAAATTCAATCGCTTTTGTTACTTTATCCATCACTTAATCACCAGAACATCCGCAAAGCCTGTCATTTCAAGAATATCCATAACATCTTCGCTGACATTGATAAGTTCCATACTTCCCTGCACGTTCATCTTTTTCTGTGCGCCGAGAAGAACACGGAGACCTGCACTTGAAATATAATTGATTCCGCCGAAGTCAAGAACAAGGTTTTCGAGTGCTTCACCCTCGTTATTTATTGCATTTTCAAGTTCGGGAGCAGTTACTGTATCGAGTCTGCCGTCAAGTTTAAAAACGGTTGAATTATCAACTTTTTCAATTTTTATATTCATAATGGTTCTCCTTTATATTTTTTTGGTCATAGTCAGAATGTTTTCGCCGTTTTCATAGGCATAAGAAACCGTGTCCATGGTTTCCTTTGTGATAAAAATACCCAAGCCGCCGATTTCTCTCTCGTCTGCTGAAAGAGTAATGTCGGGTTCGGCTTTTTCAAGCGGATTGAACGGAACACCGTTATCTTTAACAACAAGAGTCATAAGTCTTTCATTTTCATCAAAGCCGAAAGAAAGAGTTGCATTGCCGCTTTTGTCACCGTAGGCATAGTTTGCGATGTTGACGAATATTTCTTCAACCGCAACGCAGATTGTCATCGAGCTTTTCATCGGACAGTCAAAGCTTTCAAGGCATTCTTCGGTGAAAGCCATAACTTCGGGCAGAGTTTCTTTTTTAGCCGTGAAGACTTTTTCTTTCATCTCTGCACCCTCTTTCTTTTTGTAGTCGAAAACAAGCATTGTGATATCATCAAACTGAGGAGCGTCGCCAGCAAATTTGTCAATATCTCCTTTGAGACCCGAAAGCAATTCTTCAGCATTCATATTTCTGTTTTTATCAATATAAGACAACAGTCTTTCTTCGCCGTAAAGAGTTTCGTTTATATCCGTAGCTTCCGTTACACCGTCGGTATAAAGGAAGATTCTGTCGCCCTTATCAAGCGTTATTTCATTTTCTCTGTACTTTATGCCTTCCATACCCGCAAGCACAAAGCCGGGTCGTGTTTTAAGATATTCGCACTCACCGTTTGCGTGAACGATAACCGGCGGATTATGACCCGCATTTGCAAAGCTGAGCTTTCCTGTTGAAAGTTCAAATTTGCCTATCCATGCGGTAACAAACATACCAGATTCGTTGTTTTCGCAAAGCTTCTCGTTGGCAAGAGTGAAAATTTCATTGACGGGAAGTCCTCTTTCCGCAAGGTCTTTGATGATGGTTTTTGCGGTCATCATAAACATAGCGGCAGGGATTCCTTTACCCGAAACATCGGCGGCAAGGAAAAAGACCGTGTTATCGTCAAGCGAATAGAAATCATAGAAATCTCCGCCGACTTCTTTTGCGGCTATCATCTGCGCAAAAACGGAATAATTTTCCGTATCGGGAAAATCCGAGGGCAGAGCCGAAAGCTGAATCTGCTTTGCATATTCAAGCTCTTTATCAATCCTTGCGGCTGCCTCTGCTATATACTTTTTAAGAGTCGAAACAGTTGAATTGATATCATCGGAAAGCGACGAGAATTCAGCATTTGAACGGACATCAACTTTTACGTTGAGATTACCGCCCGTAATCTCGGAAAGAGTGCCGTTGATTTTCTGCAGATTGTTGATGATGACCTTTTTTATCAGGAAGTAAATGAAAATAAACAGAGCTGCAAAAATCAGAATCAGCATAAAAATGCTTGTATAAAGAGAAGCATCTCTCATAAGCATCGCTTCGGCAAAAGGCATAGCGGCGATTATGCAATAGCCTTCAACAAAAGTGAAAACATAGATATATTCTTCGCTGAAATCCGTTTCATCGTTGATGATGTTTGTTCTGTAAAGCCGAGTTGCGGTTTTGCCTTCAAGCATAATCTCATCGGGAGTTATTCCTATGGTTGAAATATGCTTCCCGTTTCTTTTGGTATTGGTAACAAGATTAAGATTCTCGTCACAGACGGCAACAAACCCCGTGCTTCCCACGTGGCGGTTTTTAGTAACGTCAACAACAAAATCATTGAGCATATCGTGGAATTGGTCTGCATCATAGCCAACCTGAATAAATCCTCCGTCTTTAAGGCTGACACCTGCATATTTTCTCATTGTTACGCCGTCAAGACCCTGCGGGCTGTATAACTGCACAAACTCTTTTTCATTGCCCGTAAGCACCATAAACTCTTTTGACTGCTCTGTGCTGTTCATATCAAAAGTGCCGATAAGTTCATCCAGAGT
>JAZLCS010000054.1:0-8455 GCA_045614385.1 Acutalibacteraceae bacterium
TAAAAAGTCATAGTCAAGGCTGTCTCAATTTTAGCGGATGCAGAAAGCGTTTCCGATGCGTTGCTCGTCGGGAATCAGGTTTTTGCATGCTGAATTTTGGGGCAGTATCTTTTTGTTATCACAAACTTGAAAGGAAGGAAAGGCTTGAACAAGATATCTCCGAGAAGAAAGCTGTTTTTCAGGGCGCTGACTGTATTCGTTTTGCTTGCTGTTGGTATTTTCGGAATAACCTCCGTTAATCTTGCGAGAATTCAGCTTGTAGACAGCGAACAGTATAAAGAACAGGCAGAAAAAAACCAGCTTCATGACACAGAGATATCTGCGGAAAGAGGCATTATTTATGATGCCAACGGCACTGTTCTTGCCAAAAGTGCTTCCGTATGGAAGGTTTATATTAAGCCCAACCGGATTGAAAACGAAGATTTTAAAAACGATTTGTGCAGAAAGCTTTCGGAGCTTACAGGCGTTGAAACGGAAAGCATAAAAGATAAAGCTGACAAAAGCGGATATGCTTATCTTGTTGTTAAAAGACAGATAGAGTTTGAAGAAAAAGAGGCAGTTTCCAATCTTCTCACTCAGTATTATTCATACAACGAACTTGAAGAAAATGATGACGGAACGTTGAAAAACGTTGAAAAACGTATTTATTACAGTTCTGCAATCGGAATAGACCCCGACGTTAAACGCTATTATCCTTACGGAACTCTTGCATCAAACGTTATCGGATTTACCGGAACCGACGATATTGGCCGCTCGGGTATCGAACTTAAATACGATACCGCGCTCACGGGAACTCCGGGCAGAATAATAACCGCTCAGAACGGCAAGAGCGATGTCATGAGCCAGGAGTTTGAAACAATTTACGACGCAACTCAGGGCACGAGCCTTGTGTTGACGATTGATGAGGTTATCCAGCGATATCTTGAAGATTCTCTTGAACAGGCTTATGTTGACTCAAGGGGTGCAGGTGCTTACGGAATAGTTATGAATGTTAACACAGGTGCTATTATCGCAATGGCATCCATGCCCGATTATGACCTCAACATGCCTCAGACCCTTTCAGATAATGAAAAGGCGGAGCTTGAAGAGGAATATCCCGATGATATAGCCGCACGCAATCAGGCGCGCAACAATCTTCTGTATTCTAAATGGAGAAACTTTATCGTCAGCGACAGCTATGAGCCGGGTTCGGTTTTCAAAACCGTAACTGCAGCAGCAATCCTTGAAGAAAACATCGCAACTCCCGAAACAACCTATTCCTGCTCGGGTAAAATACAGGTTGAAGACAGAACTATGAGATGCCATAAAAGAGAGGGTCACGGATTCCAAACCTTCACACAGGGTCTTATGAATTCCTGCAACCCGTTCTTTATCACATACGGCCAGAAGCTCGGCTCGGAAAAGTTCTATGAATATTTTGAGGCATTCGGTTTTACCGAGAAAACGGGAATAGATCTTCCGGCGGAAAGCTCACCCGTTGCGGGCGTTACCTATCATGCGCTTGAAGATATGGGAATTGTTGAGCTTTCCAGCTCATGTTTCGGTCAGTCTTTCCAGGTAACACCCATTCAGATGGTAACGGCTCTCAGCTGTATTGCCAACGGCGGTAAGCTGATGACTCCATATCTCGTTGCAAAGCAGCTTGATGAAAACGGAAATGTTATCAAAGAAACAGAGCCAACCGTAAGGCGTCAGGTTATTTCGGAAGATACTGCAAACACGGTTGCCGAAATGATGGAAGCTGTTGTTTCAATCGGAACGGGTAAGAATGCTTATGTTTCGGGCTACAGGGTGGCAGGCAAGACGGGAACATCGCAGAAACTCGGCAAAAAAGGCAGCTATGTTTCCTCGTTCGGATGTTTTGCGCCTGCAAATGATGCGGAAATCGCGGTTCTTATTCTTATCGATGAGCCTATCGGACAGATTAACGGCGGTCAGATTTGCGCTCCTGTTGCCGCTCAGGTTATTGAAAAAACTCTTGAATATATGAATGTCGAAAGACAATATACCGAAAAAGAGCTTGAACTTCTTGATGTTACCGCGCCCAATCTTATCGGTAAGGCAGTGGGCGAAGCTAAATCACAGCTTAAGCAGGACGGAATTGAAGTTAAGGTTGTCGGCAAAGGCGAAACGGTAACGGCTCAGATGCCCGCTTACAACCAGACCATGCCGCAGAACGGAATCTTGGTGCTTTATACCGAGGAAGAAACGGAACGCCTGACCGTTGAGGTTCCTGATCTCAGACAAATGACGGTTTCGCAGGCAAATAAATATGCACTTGCGGCAGGTTTAAATATTAAAATATCCGGCAATGCTTTGAATGCAGGAGAGCTTGTTTCTTATGACCAAAGCTATGAACCGGGCGAAGAAGTTGAATACGGAAAGACCATAACGGTCTATTTTAAATCGAACACAAATGTAAATGACTATGTAGGGTAGATTATGCTTTCTGCCCCGTCATTTGCACCAAGGAGGACAGAAGATGAAACTTGATTTGATTGCAAAGGATTTGGGGGTAAGCGTAAGCTTCGGAGAAAGAGAAGTAACTTTTGTAACAGATAATTCTGCAAAGGTTTCGCAGGGGTGCATATTTGTATGTATCAAAGGCATGCATTTCGACGGCCACACAAAGGCGGAAGAAGCATTGCAAAACGGTGCGGCTGCGGTTGTTGTTCAAAGAGATCTCGGACTCGAAAATCAGATTCTTGTTGAAAACACAAGAAGCGCATATGCGCGTATCTGTGCCGCATTTTTCGGTCATCCCGAAAGAAAACTGAAAATTATCGGTGTTACGGGAACAAACGGTAAAACAACATCTTGTTTTATTCTTAAATCCATTCTTGACGGTATGGGTCATAAGACGGGACTTATCGGAACCGTTAAAAACATTGTGGGTGATAAGGAATATGCCGCTTCGCTCACAACCCCCGATTGTTATGAGCTTTTCGGCCTTTTTAATGAAATGGTCGAATGCGGCTGTGAATATTGCGTGATGGAGGTTTCTTCACAGGCTCTTGACCAGAGAAGGGTTGACGGCGTTCATTTTGAGGCTGCGATTTTCACAAACCTTACTCAGGATCATCTTGATTATCACGGCTCTTTCGAAAACTATAAAGCGGCAAAACGCATGCTTTTTGAAAATTCATCTCTTGCAATTCTTAATATTGATGATGAAAGTGCCGAATACATGACTGACGGAACGGATTGCAGAACGGTAACCTTTTCTTTGGATAACGATAACTGCGATTATTCCGCAAAAAATATCAGAATTGCATATGACGGCGTCAAATATGAGCTTGTAAGTAACGCAAACATCGGCAGAGTTAAATTTGCCGTTCCGGGCAAATTCTCAGTTTATAATTCAATGGGCGCAGCAGTATGCCTGATTGAAATGGGGATGGATTTCAAAGCGGTGCTCGAAGCACTTGCTCTTTGCTCGGGCGTGCCCGGCAGAATGGAAGTAGTTCCGACGGATACTCCCTATACCGTTATTATTGACTATGCTCATACTCCCGACGGTCTTGAAAATGTTCTGAACTGCGTTCGTGAAATAACCGACGGCAAAGTTATCTGCGTTTTCGGCTGCGGGGGCGACAGAGATAAGACCAAGCGTCCGATAATGGGCGAAATAGCAACGCGTTTGTCTGATGTTGCGGTTATTACCTCAGACAATCCGAGAAGCGAAGACCCCGAATCCATAATTGAGGATATTACCGCCGGTATCGGCAAAACAAATGCAAAAGTAATTGTTGACAGCGACCGAAAAGGAGCCATCAAAAAGGCTCTCGAAGCGGCTCAGGCCGGGGATATAGTTGTTCTTGCGGGCAAGGGTCAGGAAACCTATCAGATACTTGCAAGCGGAAAAATTCATTTTGATGAGCGCGAAGCGGTTGCGGAAATATTGTCCGAAAAGGTGTGAAATAAATGATACCCCTTAAATTTAAAGAAGCGGCATCCGCCGTCAAATCAACAACTGCTCTTGAAGGCGGTTTTGACTGCATTTGCACGGACACAAGAAAAATAACTCCCGGCAGCCTTTTTGTTGCAATAAAGGGTGAGAATTTTGACGGCCATGATTTTGCTCTCAAGGCTGTTGAAAGCGGTGCGCAGGCGGTTCTTTGCGAAAGGGACTGCGGGCTTGGGGACAGGCAGATTCTTGTTGAAAGCACTCGCCTTGCTCTTCTTGACCTTGCGGGGTATTACAGAAGCCTTTTCAGAATTCCCGTTGTCGGTATCACCGGCAGCGTCGGTAAAACAACAACCAAGGAAATGACCCATGCGGTCATGTCCGTTAAATACAATACTTTGAAAAACGAGGGCAACCTCAACAATGAAATCGGTGTGCCGCTGACACTGTTCAGGCTTGACAAGTCACATGAAGCAGCGGTTATCGAAATGGGGATGAGCGGCTTCGGTGAAATTTCGCGAATGACAAAGGCCGTTAAGCCCGACGCCGCAATAATCAGCAATATCGGTGTTTCGCATATTGAGCATCTCGGCTCAAGAGAAGGAATTCTGCGCGCAAAGCTTGAAATTCTTGACGGAATGAAAGAAAATGCACCTGTTATTCTTAATGCGGATGACGATATGCTTGCAACGGTCCGACCGGGCTCGCATCCAATCATTTCTTACGGCATTGAAAGTGAAAACACATTATTTAAGGCATTTGATATAACCTCCAAAGAAGATGAAACTGAGATGGTGATCAGTTTCAGCGGTGGTTCGGGCAGGGTGAGCCTGCCTTTCCCGGGCCGCCACAATGTCTACAACGCGCTGGCAGCAGCGGCGGCAGGTTCGCTTTTCGGTGTTGAGCCGACAGAGGCTTTTGAAGCTCTCAAAAAATATGTGCCTGCAGGTATGCGCCAGAGAATAAATAAAAAATTCGGCATGACATTTATTGAGGATTGCTACAATGCAAGCCCTGATTCGCAGGCGGCTGCATTGGCTGTTCTCGGCGGAATGAATAACTCAGGGCGAAGAATTGCCGTTATCGGAGATATGCTGGAGCTTGGCGCGGTCAGCGAAAAGGCTCATTATGAAGTTGGCATTAAGGCGGCTGAAAACGGAATAGATGCGGTGTTCACTTACGGTGAGCGTTCGCTCAAAACGGCAAAGGGCGCGTCTGACGGCAAGGTTCCTCTTGTGAAAAGCTTTAACGATAAACAAGCTCTTTCCAATGAGCTTATCGGATATCTTGAAAAGGGAGATTCGGTTTTGTTCAAAGCGAGCAGAGGTATGAAATTAGAGGATGTTATTTATTCTGTTTATGATGCCTTTGAAAAAGGCGAATAAAATCATCCGAAAGGAATGTTGTTATGAAAACCGCTGCTGTGATAATGATTGCGGCTGTTGCGGGTTTTGCAGTTACGGGCGTTTCGGGTTTTGTGATAATTCCGTGGCTCAGACGGCTGAAATTCGGGCAGACTATTCTTGATATCGGCCCCAAGTGGCACAGCAGCAAGCAAGGCACACCTACCATGGGCGGCTTCATGTTTATAATGGGAACTTGTGCGGCAATTCTGCTCGCCGTTGTTACGGATAAGATTACGGGCGGCGATATAGTCGCATCGGGCAGCCTTGTTGCGGAAGAAATGTATACAAAGCTTTGGAGCGGAGTTATGATGGCTCTTGCTTTTGCTCTTATCGGCTTTGTTGACGATTATATAAAAATAGTCAAGCGTCAGAATCTCGGGCTTACGATTAAGCAGAAATCACTTATGCAGCTTGCGGTTTGCGTTGTTTATTTGCTCAGTATCTATATGGGTATGAATGGCGCGCCTCATATGTTTGTGCCGTTTGTCGGAACGGTTGAGCTTGGTTTTTTTTATTGGATTTTAGGAATAATACTTATATATGCCGCAGTAAATGCCGTCAATTTTACGGATGGGGTTGACGGCCTCTGCGGCAGTGTTACGTTAACAACCGCTGTTTCTCTCGGCGTTATTGCTGCCCTTAAAGGTCTTTTCGGTTTTTCGATGGCAGCAGCCGCGCTTGCCGGTGCATGCCTCGGCTTTGTTTTGTGGAATAAAAATCCCGCAAAGGTTTTTATGGGTGACACAGGTTCGATGTTTCTCGGCGGAATGGTTGTTGCTCTTTCGTATGCAATCGGCAGCCCTCTGATTCTTATTCTCGCGGGCGTTGTTTATGTTATTGAAGGGGCTTCCGACGTTTTGCAGATTATCTATTATAAAAAGACCGGCGGAAAGAGGCTTTTTAAAATGGCACCCGTTCATCATCATCTTGAAATGTGCGGATGGAGTGAGAAAAAAATCACTCTGGTCTTTACCGCTGTCAATGTCTTGGGCGGTACAGCGGCGGCTGTGCTCATGTATTACGGCGGATATATCTTACGCTAAAGGGAGGAAAAAAGTTGAAACAGGAAATACTCGCATACTTTGGCGTGTTTTATCTTATAAGAGATTTATTTACAGGCAAGAAAAAACTTAGGGACTGCGTTGCGAGAGGTCCCATGGATATAACCTTCCTTGCTCTTGTTATTGCTCTTCTGACTGTCGGAATCGTCATGATGTTTTCCGCAAGCTATGTCAATGCATGGTATGATTCAAGTGCAGCGGTCAAAAATGACCCTTATTATTATGTTAAAAACCAGATTTTGTTTGCGGTTATAGGCGTTGCATTGATGATTTTTGTTTCGTTCATTAAAACAGATGTGTTCAGAGATGTCAGCGGCCTTATAACCGTTATCGCTTTTCTTTTGCTCGTATATGTTCTGATTGACCCGTATATTGTTCCGGGCAAGGAACAGTTCAAACGTTGGGTTGAGTTCCCGATAATCGGTTCATTTCAGCCGTCGGAAATAGCAAAACTCGCTCTTATAATGTTTCTTGCGTTCAGCATGGAGCGTCATCATAAGCTTGTTGAAAAGCATTGGTGGATGATAATTCCGTATATGGGATTTATCGGTTTGTTCTGCGCTCTTGTTTATCTTGAAAATCACGTTTCGGGAACCATTCTTATGCTTGGCATAGGCGTTGCAACCATGTATTTCGGCGGCGTAAGGATTCACTGGTCGGTTTATGTTATCGGCATTGCGGCGGTTGTTATTGCAGTTATTTTCTTCGCCTTGAATGCGGATAAATTCCTTGAGGGCTATGCGAGCGAAAGAATCAGAATCTGGCTTAAGCTTCTTTTTAACGAGGAGCTTACGGCAGAGGAGGCAAGGGGTTCGGGCTGGCAGAGCCTGCAATCGCTTTATGCAATAGGTTCGGGAGGTCTTTTCGGCCTCGGATTCGGAAATTCAAAGCAGAAGCATATGTATCTGCCCGAACCGCAAAACGACTTTGTTTTTGCAATCGTTTGCGAAGAACTCGGATTTTTCAGAGCACTTATTATAATTTTGCTTTTCATCCTGCTTGTCGCCAGAGGTTTTATAATCGGATTGAGAGCAAGAAGCAGGTTTGAAGCCATGCTTGCAATGGGTATCAGCTTTCATGTCGGTTTGCAGGCAGCGTTGAATATCGCCGTTGTAACCGCAACCGTTCCCAACACGGGCATCAGCCTTCCGTTCTTCAGTTACGGCGGTACGGCTCTTGTTATTTTGCTTTTTGAAATGGGAATAGTTCTTTCAATATCAAGAAACAGCGAAAGGAAGAATAAAAATGTTAGATAACAAACGAATTCTTATTGCAACCGGCGGCACGGGCGGCCACATAAATCCCGCTCTCGGCACGGCCGGCTACATAAAAGAAAAAAATCCTTCCGCGGAAATCGTTTTTGTCGGAACTGCCGACAAAATGGAAGCCCGCCTTGTTCCTCAGGCAGGCTATGAGCTCAGGACTATTGAAATCAGCGGTTTTTGGCGTAGCTTTTCGCCCGAAGCGATAAAGCATAATATCGGCACGGTCAGCAAGCTGCTTAAGTCATCTTCACAGGCAAAGAAAATCATAAAGGATTTCAAGCCCGATTTGGTTATCGGTTTTGGAGGCTATGTAAGCGGCCCTGTTCTCAGAATGGCGGCTAAAATGGGGATTCCGACAGCAATTCATGAGCAGAATGCTTTTCCCGGTGTTACAAACAAAGCCTTAGCAGGCAAGGTTGACAGAGTTATGCTTACCGCCGTTCAGGCTGAGAAATATATTAATTCAAAAAATCCGTGTGTTCTCACGGGATTGCCCATAAGAGGCGATTTGCTTAAGGGCGACAGAGATTTTGCCCGTGCAGAGCTTGGACTTAATGACGATAAGCCTCTCATTCTTTCGATGGGCGGAAGCCTCGGTGCAAAGCCCGTAAACGACGCTGTTATGAATCTTATTCTGAATAAATACAAGGATAACGATTGCGTATTTCTTCATGCGACAGGTAAAAACAGCGAAGACTTCAAGCGAGGACTTGTTGAAAAAGGTGTGGATCTTGCCCGAAATTCTCACATAAAAATTGTTGAATATATTGATATTCCGAAGTGTCTTCCTGCAGCTGACCTTGTTATAGGCAGGTC
>JAZLCS010000055.1:0-2237 GCA_045614385.1 Acutalibacteraceae bacterium
GAGAAGAAGCTCCGAAGCAGGTGTTTTGTTCTCAACGCAGTCGAGAACAATTTTCGGCAGATATGCCGCCACAACCGAGCTTACCGCACCCAGCGGGGTCAGACCGATTTGCATAATCACATAGGATTTGTCAAAAACCCAATGCTCTTTCAGCATAAATTTTAAGTTGCTGAAATAATTATATTTTTTACGTTTTGAACTCAATTTTTATTGCCTCCTTCATTTGCTGAGAAACATCGGACAACGTTAATCAGCACCGCACCGCCTACGATATAAATTAGTGCAAACGGAGAATCGCTCAATACGATAATTCCGCAAATCGCCATAAGAACAGCCGTGATGATTAACCATACTCCCGAGTTTTTGACTTTGGTGTTTTTTATTTTGCCGCAGCAGTCAAGAATACCTGTAACGAGAAACAGAGTTGCTGCAACAAAAAATATGACAGATAAAATTTTCATTTTTCAAGCCTCCTTAAACTGTAAAAAAATAGCGGCGAAAGCATAGCCTCCGCCGCTTCAGTATCAATGATAAATTAAAAATCAAACGATTGAAATACGCTCTGCAATAGTGTGGATTTAATGTTCAAAAGTGTTGCAGATATTGATGCTCGTTGTGAATATATTTCCCTCGCAGGAAACAAAAACATCGCCGTCATATTTCTGTGCAATCGTTTTTATGCTCTTGAGTCCGTAGCCGTGGTTGAGCTTATCGGCTTTTGCTGTGCCGATATGCTTTGTGTCAACCTGCGCTTCAACGGGATTCTCAACGGAAACAACAATTCTGCCGCCCATTGTGATAATGCTTGCAAAAATCGTTTTCTCCGCAGAGTTACCGAGACCTTCGGTGGCTTCAATCGCATTGTCGAGTGCATTACCGATAAGTACGCCGAGTTCGAGTAAATCAACAGTGATTTTATCCGAAATCTTAACCGAATAATCGAGTGTGATTCCCTTGCTTTCGGCAATGGCGAGCTTGGACTGAAGAACGGCGTCAACTGCGGGATTACCCGAATTTATAACACCATTGTTTGCTTCGTCAAGAAAATCCACTTCGCCTTTTATCGCATCAATGGCAGACTGAGTCTGACCGTCGGTAAGAAGTCCCGAAACGGAGAGCAGTGTGTTTTTAATATCATGTCTGAAAGTGCGGATTTCGCTCTGGTAGCGATAAAGCTTCTCGTAGTGAGCGAGCTGATTTTTAATTTGTTCGTTGGCAAAGCCGAGCCTTGCTTTTGATTCAACATAGTCCTTTTGTCTGTAAATAAGAAAGAGTGTAACTAAGTTTGCGGCAATCATAAGAATTGCAACCGCAGAGAATAAAATCGCAGGAATGCTTTTAAGTTCATAGGTGCATTTGCAGATAACGAGAGTAACAAAAACCGTTGCTATTGGCTGAATTATGAGCATTGCTGAAAGACCGCCGGAAATTCCAAGGTCAATTTTGCCTATTTTCTTTGAAACAAAGAAGATAAGGAAAAACGCAAAGAATTTGCATATAAGTCCCATACCAAGGAAGATTTCATCATTCTGAAGAAAATCAAGAGTTTCTTCGCCCATAAACATACCGCTCAGAAGGGTGACTATTGTTTCTGCACCTGCCTGAATCATAACAAAAAGAACGCTGCTGATAATGGCAAAATGCACTTTTACTCTGTAAACAAGAGCAAAAACAAATGCTGTAACAACTCCCAAAGCAAGAAGCATAATGCCCGTGCCTGCAAAGAAATATGAAACAACGGTATTGACCGTTATAGCTACAATCATAAATATTGCAAGATGCGCTCCTTTGAGTTTTCTTTTTGAAATGTTGGAAAAAAGAATATCCATTGTATAAATTTCAAAGCAAGCGAACAAAAAATATGCGATTACTCTTAACATTTTACCAGCCCCACTTTCTTATAAAAATATCGTATGCCTTCAATGCTTCCTGTTTCTTACGAACACTTACGGCAACCTTTGAGCCGTCGGTCAGTTCAACCTCGTTTGCATTGAAGCTTTTTATGTAGTTCATATTAACGATGAACCCCTGATGAACACGAACAAATCCGTGAGGTTTCAGAATTTCGTATATCTCCGAAATTTTACCCACAGCCTCATAAACTCCGCTTGCGGTATGCACGGTCAGATGTCTGCGGTAACCCTCAACATAGCTTATTTTATTGATGGAAATTTTGTTTCGCACGCTTTCCCATTTCAGAATAACGCTCGCATTTGTTGCGGTGTATTTCTTCATCG
>JAZLCS010000056.1:0-4327 GCA_045614385.1 Acutalibacteraceae bacterium
ATAATTCTAATATTAAAGTCATGCCTGTAAAGGTTTTTCCGGATTACGAATCTTCAACCACATCAACTATAATTGCAAGTGGTATATACTATGCAGTTAATAATGGTGCGGATGTTATTAATTTAAGTCTGTGTGCCGTTCTGAACAACTGCAAATCGCTTGAAGATGCCCTTGCTTATGCAGAAGAAAAGAACGTTGCTGTTGTTGTTTGTGCAGGAAACGAAAAAAGCAATACCGAAAAATATTGTCCGTCGCATGTTGAAAGTGCTATTACCGTAACTTCAATAAATACAAACAGTCTTTTTTCTGAAAGCTTTTCAAACTTCGGAAACGAGGTTGATTTAGCGGCGCCCGGTGAATACATTATCGGATATAATGCATCCTGCGAACCTGCAGCTCTGAGCGGCACGTCGATGTCTACCGCCTTTATATCCGCAGCGGCAGCGATGTTCCGCCTTGACAATCCAAAATGTAACACCAGACAAGTCAGCGATGCTCTCATATCATCCGCAAAAGATATGGGTATCCCCGGCAAAGATGATTATTACGGTTGGGGAATTCCGAAACTCAGCAATCTCATATCCTCGGAAAAAATCCATGTTGAATCTGTAAGTTTTTCTCAAAATACATACGTTATGTCCGTGTTTGACAAGCTTGAAATAACCCCTGTCTTTTATCCGTCGGATGCAACAGAAAAGTCATTTTCCCTTTCCTCCGACAGTAACTGTGTTTC
Source organism: Acutalibacteraceae bacterium (assembly GCA_045614385.1). Lineage (GTDB taxonomy): Bacteria > Bacillota > Clostridia > Oscillospirales > Acutalibacteraceae > CAG-177. Next base: position 734 of record JAZLCS010000056.1, read on the forward strand.
AATAAATCAGAATATCATAACCGCTGTTTCAGAGGGAAACGCCGTTCTTACAGTCACAAGCAAAGACGGACTTTATACCGACACAGCTGAAATAACAGTTGTTGCATCCGGGATAAGAATAAAAAACAACCACGGTCCAAAAACAATCGACTACGGTGAAACGCTTCACCTTACTGCCGAAATTATAAATCAGTCACAGAACACATCCATATGGTGGTATATTGACGATGTTAAAAGCGGCGAAGGAAAAACCTTTGAGGTTGCTCCCAAAAACGGAAGCGTTAAAATAACCGTAAAGCTTGTTGATGCAAACGGAAATGTTGTCATTGATAAAAACGGCAATGAAGTATCCGATTCCGAAACCGTTACGGTAAACTCGGGATTTTTTCAAAAACTAATTTCATTCTTCAAGAATCTTTTTAAGATAAACAGAACGGTTATTCAATCTCTTGTAAAGAAATGATATAAAAATGCCGATTCACTTTTCACGGTGAATCGGCTGTTTTTATTTAATCAAGTTATTTTCAACCAACTGCATAAGGAATTCTTTGAGGTCTGTTTCTGCTTCTTCCTTTGAAACATCATAATTCTTCAGAATCGCATCAAGCAATTCGTCAAATGATTTTTCTGTTTTAAGTTCATCCCAGAGAAGCTTGCTGACGGGATTAAGTATGATTATATTTGAACCGCATGTGGAATCAACGGGTACGGCAATAAACTCACCTGCGATTTCTCTGACAACATACCCTTGTTTTATGCTGTATTTCTTGTTTTCCATAGTATCTCTCCAAAATCACATATAAAACTCTTTATACCACTCTGCAAATTTGCGGAGTCCGTCGCGGAGTGAGGTTGAGGGTTTGAATCCGAAATCTCTTTCGAGGGCGGAGGTATCTGCGTATGTTACGGGCACATCGCCTGCCTGCATGGGAACAAGCTGTTTGTGAGCCTCGAAGTCGTAATCGGCAGGCAAAACTTCTGCACGGATAAGCTCCTGCTGAAGAATATCAACAAAATCAAGAAGATTTTCGGGACAGTTGTTACCTATGTTATAAACTCTGTAAGGAGGCACGGGAAGTCCGTCCTCTCCGTTTTCTTTTTCGGGTGCACACTGCATGATGCGTTTGATTCCCTCGACGATATCGTCAACAAAAGTAAAATCTCTCTTGCAGTTTCCAAAGTTAAAAATCTGAATGTTATCGCCGTTTCTCAGCTTATTTGTGAAGCCGAAATATGCCATATCGGGTCTGCCTGCAGGTCCGTAAACGGTGAAGAAACGAAGACCCGTTGAGGGAATACTATAAAGCTTCGAATAAGAATGAGCCATAAGTTCATTGCTCTTCTTTGTTGCCGCATAAAGGCTTACGGGATTATCCACCTTGTCATCTGTGCTGTAAGGAATTTTCTTGTTTGAACCGTAGACGCTCGATGAACTTGCATAAACAAGATGCTCAACGGGATGATTGCGGCAAGCTTCAAGGATATTGTAAAAACCGATGATATTGCTTTCGATATAAACATCAGGATTTGTTATTGAATATCTTACACCTGCCTGCGCGGCAAGATTGACAACAACATCAAAACCGTATTTCTCAAAGCATTCGTCAATCAGCTTTCTGTCGGCAATGTTGCCTTTTATGAAAATCCACTCGCATCCGCTTTTATCGGCGGCAAGCTTTTCAATCTCACGGAGTCTGTATTCCTTTATGGAAACATCATAATAGTCGTTCATATTGTCGATACCGACAATCTTTATCTTATCAACGGTCTTCATAAGCTCGGTGACAAGGTTTGCACCGATAAAACCTGCTGCACCTGTTACAAAAACTGTTTTTCCGTTAAGATTCACATTCTGTTCTAACATAAATTCACCTTATCCGTAAATTATTTTATTCACTCTTCTTGCGGCATCGTTAATATCAAACGAAACAATAGCCATTCCGTTGTAATACTTATAGGTATACGCATCGCTGAAGGGTACATGATGCGATTCGATATCAAGACCGTTTTGCAATGCATCCGTAGCGACATTTCCTATAACGGATGTAAGCTCGGTAAGGCTGATGTTTGTTTTTACAAGTCCGAAAGCAAAGTTAGTCAGATCATATATTTCCGAAAGGCTCTTTTCGTTAAGAATCTTCCTTGCGAGAGTTTCAATAACGTTTCTCTGCCTTTCGGTACGCTTGAAGTCGCTGTCTATCTTACGGATTCTCATATATGCAAGAGCTCTGTCGCCGTTAAATTTATTGGGACCGACATTGTATTTAACTGCACCGCCGCTGTAATTTGTCAGATAATCAACCTCTTTTTGCGTGAGACTGATTGTAACTCCGCCCGCCTTGTCGATAAAATCGGTAACACCGTTGAAATCAACAACAACAAATCTCTGGATATCAAGGTCAAGAAGTTGGTTGACCGTATTTATGCAAAGACCGACTCCGTCAAATGAATAGGCGGCATTGATTCTGTTCCAGCCTCTGCCTTCAATGGGAACAAGCGAGTCGCGGAGAATGGATATCATTTTGACAGAACCTGTTTTTTTGTTATACGACACAACAATCAGGGCATCGCTTCTGCCTCGTTCCTTCGTGACATCTCTTGAGTCGGTTCCGATAACAAGAATATTTTCAATGTTGGGATCTTTCTTTTCAACCTTATAAATCGGTGTTTTTCCGTAAACGCTTTTCACGTTCTCATTTCTGCCGAAGGATGCGTTTCTGTCAAGACCGTCACCTTTGATGCCGTTGCTTCCGCCCTTGTTAACATTATTGGCAAGGGTTTCTGCCGATGTGATATCCCTGCCGAGGTCTTCTTCGCGCAAAGTCACATTTGCCCATTCCTCGGGCTGAGGATCTGTTTCGGGAACAACATACTCATCGCTTCGCTCAACAATTTCCGCTTTTTCATAAGAATTCGTGTTATAGCTGATAATCAGCGGAAGTGCAACGCCTGCAACCGTTCCGATTATAAGCACAAAGGGAATAAGCAACAACAGTACAAGTATTCTCTTTTTCTTTGATTTCTTATTAGTTTTTTCTTTCATAAAAACACCTGTTCAAGCAATTAATATGTAACTTTTCTTCCTGTAACAGCAGAAACAAACCATCTGCTGAACTCATCAAAATATTTCTGGAAGAAACCTTTGAATGCGATATCAAGAGCTGTTTTAAATCCGTAGTCATCGCCGTTTTTCATTTCATTGAGAGCATATTCCATATCGAAAATATCAAACCAATGAACCACTCTTGTTGTGTAAACGGATGTGTCTTTTTCGTCAACTTCAATCATTCTGTATCCGTACTGAGTTGAATATGCATCGCCGTTATAACGGGTGCTGAGCGAGTTCATGATGTCGATACCCTTATGTTTTACACCGAATGCGTTTGTGTGGTCGTGTCCTGTAAACATTGCGAGAACATCGCCTTTTTCAACCATGGCATCAAACTGTCCGAAATTCTCATATCCGGGACAAGGCATCTCATTCAATGTGCCGTAATTTATGCCTTCGGGGTCAAACATGTAGTATTCGCCTTCGTTATATATATGCTCGAATGAGAAACGCTTCTCGGAATCAACTTTTTTGAGTGCATCATA
>JAZLCS010000057.1:0-3899 GCA_045614385.1 Acutalibacteraceae bacterium
GTATGGACACATCCCAAAGACGGATATGCAAGTGTATCAACGGTTTCGCTCTATTTCTTCGGCTACGGCGGAAGCTTTCTGCCCGAAGATCTTCTTACTTCGCTCTTAACTCTGTTAGCTCCTTATATTCCTGTTGACGGAATGAATGAAAAGGGTCTTTCAATCGGCGTACTTGAACTTGAAACGCCCGAAACCTTTCAGCAAACAGAGAAAAAAGATATAACAACAACCGCTGTTATCCGTCACGTGCTCGACCACGCTGCAACGGTTGATGAAGCAATCGCTATTTTCAATAAATTTGATATGCACGATTTTCTCGGTGTAGGTTGTACCTATCATTATCAGATTGCTGATGCATCGGGCGACACTGCAATTATTGAATACGCTAACGGCGAAACAACGGTATTAAGACCCGACGAATCTGAAACACTTGTTGCAACAAACTTCTGGCTTTCAGAAGGCGTTGACGACCCGGAAGGCATCGGTCACGACAGATATGAAACAGCAAAGTCGATGCTTATGGAAAATAATTATATAGTAACCGAAGAAGAAGCTATGAATATTCTTGATGCAACACACCTTGAAAATGCCGATCTTCACGGATATATCTGCTCAACATTATGGAGCATCGTGTTCAATAATACAGATAAGACTTTCACTGTCTGCGCAATGTATGATTTTGATAATGTATATAAATTTTCTGTCAACCAACCAATGCGTATGATTGAATAATTACTTGTCAAGTGCAATGGGATATAAAATCCTGTTGCACTTTTCTATTTTAAAGGAGGTTTTCAATGAAACAATCAACGCTTGAAGATTTATACTACAGCAGAATACTTTAAGAAAGAGAACAAGAGTTTTTATATGCATTTACATTTGAAAACTTTTATAATATAATTGGAATGTCAGAAAAATTTTAGGGAGTGACGACTATGCTCAGAAAAAGACAGGTTCATCTTGATTTTCACACTAACGGTACTTTACCCGTTGGGAAATATTTTTCCAAGGAACAGTTTCAGCAAGCATTAAAATCAGGTCATGTTGATTCTGTTACGGTTTTTTCGAAGTGCCATCACGGTTGGTCTTATCATCCGACGCAGGTTAATCAAATGCATCCCGGTTTGGATTTTGATTTGCTCGGCGCACAGCTTGAAGCTTGCAAAGAGATTAATGTTAAGGCTCCTGTATATATTTCGGCGGGTTATGACGAAAAGGAATTTGTCAAACATCCCGAATGGCGTTGGCGTACTGACCCCAACCCCGAAGACTATGAAGAATATTTTGAAGAAGTACATTTTCATGTTCTGTGTTTTAACACTCCTTATCTTGACTTGCTTTGCGCACAGATTGAAGAAGTTATGCAAAAATATAATCCGTGCGGAATATTTCTTGATATCATTGCGCCGAGAGTGTGCTATTGCGAAAAATGTCTTGCCGATATGAAGGCACTCGGATTGGATATCGAGAATGAAGATGATGCATGGGAATTTGCTGAAACGGTTCTTGAAAAATATATTAACGCTACCAATGCCGCTGTCAGAAAATACAGCGAAACTGCAACAATTTTTCATAACAGCGGCCACATTCCTAAAGGTGATTACTTTTTTATTGAAGCTAATACCCATCTTGAGCTTGAAAGTTTGCCCACGGGCGGCTGGGGATATGACCATTTTCCGCTTTCTGCAGCATACGTGCGTTCGCTCAAAAACACCGACTATCTCGGCATGACCGGCAAATTCCACCATAGCTGGGGGGAATTCGGCGGTTTCAAGCACCCCAACGCTTTGATTTATGAAACTTCTTTAAGCATAGCAAACGGTGCAGGCTGTTCAATAGGTGACCAGATGCATCCTCTCGGCGAAATGAATATGTCAACCTACGGTCTTATCGGGAAAGCATATTCCCTTGTTGAAGAAAAAGAGCCGTGGATTAACGGTGCAGTTAATGTTGCGGATATTGCTGTTTTGAGTGCAGAATCGCTTACGGGTAACCGCAATGTAAAAGCCGATATCGGTGCTAACAGAATGCTGCTTGAAAATAATTATCTCTATAATTTTGTTGACGGTACAATGGATTTTTCGGCATTCAAGGTTCTCATTTTGCCTGATGTTGAAATCATTTCCGATGAAATTGCGGAAAAAGTTAAAGCTTATGTTTCGAGCGGCGGAAAGGTTATTGCAAGCGGTAAAGCTTTGCTGAAAAACGGTGAGTTTTTCCTTGATGTCGGTGCAAAGTACAAAGGAGAAAACGAGTTCAGTCCAACATATTTCATTCCTTGTTTTGAAACCGTCAACGGAGCAACGGAGTATGTTATGCTTTGCGATTTTCAGAAGTTTGAAGTAATCGACTGCAACATTGAGGCGTACATGCAAAATCCGTATTTTAACAGAACGGCAGAGCATTTTTGTTCTCATAAGCATGCTCCGAACAATCCCGAAAACAGTTTCCCCGGTGCGGTAATTAAAGGCAATGTTGCATATATCGGTTGGGATATTTTTTCGGCATATGCCCGCCATGGCCATCTTTATTTTAAAGAACTGTTTGCTCATATAATTAAAAAAATGATTGTTGATGATTCAACGGTTTCGGCAAACGTTCCCGACAGAGCTGTTGTAACATATACAAGGCAGGAAAAAGAAAAAAGGAACGTTCTTCATCTTCTTTTTGCCTATACAACCGTCAGGGGAGAAAACACCGAGGTTATTGAAGATACTGTGCCTCTTTACAACGTTAAATGCAGTGTCAAATGTGAATCGAAGCCATCGGCAGTTTCTCTTGTTCCGTCGGGTAAGAAGCTTGATTTTGAATATATTAACGGCAGAGCTGAATTCACCGTGCCCGAAATAAATATACATCAGATGGTTGAAATTATAGATTAGCAGATTTTGCTTCAGGAATGTTGAAATAAGAAATATATAATGTTAAAATTAAATATATTTTTCAATTTAATGAAATTCGAGGAGGAATTAATTTGAAAAAGATGTTAAAAAGGCTTTTGTCAATCGTGCTTACGTTGACAATGGTAATCGGCGCGGCACCAAACACTAAATTTCATTGATCTTAATACCCTTGGTGACTTCGGTTGCCGAGGGTATTTTGTTTTAATAACGTTTGAAGTCAATATTAATATCTTAAACAAGAATTGTTACCATCAAAAACAGTTACTCTTCTTTTTAACTTGGCGAAGAAATTATATTTGATGATATAGATGAAATGTGATATAATACTTCAGAAATGCAGTATTATTACTAATTGATAACGGAGTAACTATGAATAAAATTATAGAAATAACAGATTTTATGGCTCCTGAGCTGGATGTATATGCACGTTTAAGCGAAGTTCAGCTGTTAAACCGTGAATTCCCCGAAAAGGGATTGTTTATAGCAGAAAGCCCAAAGGTAATAGAACGGGCTCTTGATGCAGGATATGAACCTGTCTCCTGTCTTATGGAAAAAAAGCATATTCAAGGCGAAGGTAAACATATTCTTTCCCGAATAAAAGATGTTCCCGTGTTTTGTGCTGAATTTGATGTTCTGACTAATCTGACAGGCTTCAAGCTTACAAGAGGCATGCTGTGTGCCATGAAACGAAAACCTTTACCTGATATTAATGAAATCTGTAAAAATAAAAGCAGAATAGTTATTTTGGATAAAGTTATGAATCCCACAAACGTTGGTGCAGTAATCCGCTCGGCGGCGGCGCTTGGGATGGATGCTGTAATCCTCACTTCAGGGTGTTCAGACCCTCTGTACAGACGTGCCGCAAGAGTCAGCATGGGCACCGTATTTCAGATTGAATGGACATTTTTAGCAGATGACAATCTTGATAAACTAAAGGCTCTCGGATTTAAAACGGTAGCCATGGCACTTAGAGATGATTCTCTTTCTGTCAATGAT
>JAZLCS010000058.1:0-4169 GCA_045614385.1 Acutalibacteraceae bacterium
GCCGAAGGACATTGCTTCATCTGCGCCGAAGCCCATTATATCGCAAAGCCCTTTCAAGGCCGTACCTTTATCGGAACCGACAGCCGTTGCCGAAACAACACCCGCAAGTGCGGAAGTGAGAACAAGCCCGTTTGATTCGAAGAAATCAAAAATCCGCTTCTTCGTTTCGGCGTTATAGAAAACATCGATAAGCTCTGCACCTTTGCCGTCAACCTCGTTGAGCATATCATCGCAGATAACAAGCCTTGAGGCAAAATCTTCAAGAAAAACGGTTGGCAAATCGCTGTTTTCAAAATATTCCGCCTTACCCGCCTGAGCGTAAATTTTTCCGTCCATATAAATGTTATAGTATACAGGCAGTGTTTCAAGCAGTTCAACCGCATTTCGAGTTATCTGCGGCGAAACAAGATTTGTGTATATAAACTCATTTTTGTTTCTGTCATAAACCGAAGCGCCGTTGGAGCATATAACATAATCCGCAAAAGGAATCTGCTTTGTCACTCCCTCGGTAAAGCTGAGTGCTCTTCCGGTTGCAACAGCAATTTTTATTCCTTTTTCGTGAGCCGCGGCAAGAGCATTTTTTGTGCGCTCGGTAACGGTCAGATGGTCAGGCGCCATAAGAGTGCCGTCAAGGTCGGTTGCGATTATCTTAATTGCCATATTTTTCTCCATATTTTAAATAATATATTTATAGTATAACACCGAAAGAGAAATTATGTCAAGAAATCGGGATTACTTTGTTTATGTATCCGCAATTAATCCGAAAGAAATTTTTTACATAAGATTCCGCTTAAAACAACCACACTCAAACACGGCACAAGATAATCGATGCGATACATAATATATGTAATCAGAACCGAAGCAAAAACATTGTAGACAACGGTTATAACGGTTGCCGTACCGGCTTCAAAACAATCTTTATATATAAAATATCTGAACGTCAGAATCGGAACAACACATATTCCGAGCGCAAGCAAAACTGTAATGTAAAGTTCACGGAATCTTGTCTGATGATCGGCAATATATTCTTTGGCAGTAACTTCCCTTGTTTTGAAAATTATCTGACCTGCGCCGTCTTCATAGCCGTCTTCATAACTGCCTTCGTCGCTCTCAAACCAGCTTTTATCCGGGTCACCGTATAAATCGTAACTATCATAATAAGCAAATGATGACACCGAAAACGCAAAAAACATCAGAATTGAAAACATGCTGTTTATTTTGTCAAGCGCTTCGGCATCATCTTTAAGCGCGCGAATCGCCGCATCAGAGTTGCCGAGCATCGAAATGGCCGATTTTATATCCGCGAGTATTGTCTTAACCTTCTTTGCGATTTTGCCGAAAAGGCTGCGGTTTTCATCAAGCATTTTCTGCGAGAATTTCTCGTTTGTAAAAACCTCAAACATGCTGTTGGCAACGATTTCTTCAATGCAATCCTCTCTCGTTGCATAAACCGTATTGCCCTCGCTGTCGGTAATCGCGCCGAGCCTTGCAATTTCCGCCTCAATGTCCTCGCCGTTCTTCTTAAGTGCATCAAGCACAAAATCTGTTTGTACCGGCAAGGTCGGTTGAAGCATTTTTGTTTTTTCTAAATCAACAGATTATTGAAGTTATCTTTAAATTCATATATAATGCAGATGAAACATTTTAAGAAAACATTTAAGGAGAAAAGCAATGAGCGTTGATATTTCAAAGGTCGGAAAACAAATTTCGGCATTAAGAAAAGCAAAAGGACTTACTCAAAGCCAACTCGGCGAACGGCTGAATATTTCATTTCAAGCTGTCAGCAAATGGGAGCGATGCGAAGCATTGCCGGATATCGGAACGCTCGTTAACCTGGCAAACGTGCTTGAAACATCGGTTGACAACATCTTGACCGGCGGACAGAAGATAACCGATTACCGCGGCAAAATAACCGTTGCAGACATGAAAGAAGGAATTCTTTGCATCAAAAAACTCGGTGAATTGCTTGGAAAAGACAACATTATTTACAGACATGCGGTTGAAGGCATTAACCAAAACATGAACACCGACATAGAAGCCTGTTTTTCCGATGACTATGTTTTCGAATGCTTTGTTGCCGAAGCAATTATCCAAAATCTGAAAGCAGGCTCATACATCGACTTAACAGATGTAAAGAACAATTTTAAACATGAGCATTTCAAAAACATTGTAATTACTTATGCGGAAAAATACGGAATCAAATAACATACAGCATCGATTTTTATGTCAAAAATACTTTCTGAACATATAATATAACAGAGGTTATCCTCAAAACGAGAAAGGAATGATTGACATGAACGACTATGCGGCATATAAATATCCGCAGCATCGGCAGGTTCCGAAATGCAACTGTGCCGATTCAATCTCTCCTCTGCCATCAGATTACGCCGTTGCTATGCTCTATGTTCCGATGCAGACAGACACAACGATGTTTGACGAAATGAAGGCTCTTGAATGCGGAACTCTGTTCTGTGTTCTCAACAAGCCTTTCGCCGGGAAGTGCTGCCGATGAGTAACAGAGAGGCTATGCTCAAAAAGCTGAGTGCATCACAGTTTGCTCTTTGGGATATGCACCTTTATCTTGACACCCATCCATGGGATTTTCAGATGGTTGAGACACGCAATAAAGCCGCGATGAAACACAAGGCTCTGCGCAAAGAATTCGAGGACAAATTCTGTCCGCTGACAGCGGCAAAAGCCTCGGGCGTTGAATGGCTCAAGGGTCCGTGGCCTTGGGAGAATGAGGAGTGTGGCTGCTGATGTTTGTATATGAGAAAAAACTGCAATATCCCGTTAAAATTAAAAACCCGAATCCTAAATACGCACAAATCATAATAAGTCAGTATGGCGGTCCTGACGGCGAATTGGGTGCCTCGCTACGCTATCTAAGCCAGAGATTCGCAATGCCCTATGACGAACTCAAAGGGTTGCTGACGGATGTAGGTACTGAAGAGCTTTCTCACCTTGAAATGATAGGTGCGATTGTTTATCAGCTGACACGAAATCTTTCTGAAGAAGATATAAAGAAACACGGTTTTGACGCATATTTTGTAGATCACACAACAGGCGTTTATCCTTCATCTGCGGCAGGCGTACCGTTCACGGCGGCGTATATTCAGAGCAAAGGCGATGTTATTACAGATATGACCGAAAACCTTGCTGCAGAGCAGAAAGCACGCACCACATACGATAACATTCTTCGTCTTGTTGATGACCCCGATGTCAGAGAACCTATAAAGTTTTTAAGAGCAAGAGAAATCGTTCACTTCCAGCGTTTCGGTGAGGGTCTTCGACTTGCAACAGATAAACTCGATGAAAAGAACTTCTATGCATTTAATCCGTCTTTCGATAAGCATTGTAATAAGTAACAGCAAAGCCGTCCGAACAATCGGGCGGCTTAAAATTTATTATTATATGACATTATTTAAAATTTTTTGTTTTGAAGTCGTTACCTTCAAACTTATTTTTCATATATGCTCTAAAAAGCCCAAGGTTCAGTCCGAGTTCTTCAACGGTTTTGATTTCGCCTGCGATTGCTTTTTCGATTGCCGGTATTGTTGTTTTCAAAGTAACATCTCCCTTGTTTATAGTAGTGACATATTAACTCTGAAACGGCATATTATCCAGTTATTTATGAGCATATCCTGCACAAAAATTCAGGTTGTATTTTGTTATATTTATCTGTTTGGTTAATATTTTAATGAATAATTTATATAGACAATTTTAATTTCATATGATAATATGAATATCGAAATAAAAAAACAAGGAGAAATGAAACAATGAAAAACGTTTGCGTAATCACAGGCGGAGGCAGCGGTATGGGTCTTGCCGCAGCGAAATTTATGCCCAAAGAAAAAATTATCGTTATCTCAGGCAGAACCGTTGCAAAGCTTGAAAATGCAGTTAACGAACTCAAAGAATTGGGTTACGAAGCTTACGCTTTTGCCTGTGACACATCAGACCGTGAAAGTGTTAAAAAGCTTGCCGAATATGCGGCTTCACTCGGTGAAATCAAGAATGTAATCAACGCCGCAGGCATTTCACCCGCAATGGGCAGTGCAGGTGATCAGGAAAAGATTCTTCGCATCAACGCTCTCGGTACTGTTTATGTTAATCAGGAATTTTCAAAGAAAATGAATGCAGGTAGCGTTATCTGCGATATTTCTTCA
>JAZLCS010000059.1:0-2883 GCA_045614385.1 Acutalibacteraceae bacterium
CATGACCTGCATTTGTTGAAATTAAAGTTTGATTTCGATTTCAACGCCTGCGGGAAGCTCAAGACCTGTCAGAGCTTCAACTGTCTTAGCTGAGGGTCTGATAATGTCGATAAGCCTTTTGTGTGTTCTCTGCTCAAACTGCTCTCTGCTGTCCTTATACTTGTGAACAGCACGAAGGATTGTAACAACTTCCTTTTCTGTGGGAAGGGGAACGGGACCCGAAACCTGTGCGTCTGTTCTCTTAGCTGTCTCAACAATCTTTTCCGCTGCCTTGTCAACAAGGCTGTGGTCGTAGCCTTTGAGTCTGATTCTGATTTTTCCCTTTACTGCCATGTGGAACGCCTCCTTAAAATTTGGCGGGCTGCAAATTGCAAATTAGTGAAAACCGACCCGGGTGTTTCAACCCGTCCGATTTAAAAACCGGAAAAACATATTTCCGGGAAAGCTTTCGCTTATTTGCACATAGGTATCCCGCAACAAGGCTGCCCGGGAACGGCAGACCTTTCGCAAGGACACAATTCGCCCGGTTTGAAATCGGACATACTCCGCAGAAATTTCCCGCTTCGAAGAGCGGCCACCTCCTGCATCAACGCATATCTGCAAGGATTCATTTATAGGCATACTTGCCCCTTTGTCAGAATCCGTGCCTACACATAATAACACAACGATATACCATTGTCAACACTTTTTTTATATTTTTTTCAATTTTTTTAGAGCCCGAAACCTAAGCGTATCAAGGGTTTCGGCGCTTTACTGCGATAAAATGACGTTCGCCGCAAAAGTACATATATAAAATGTATATATAATAGACAACTAACACCACAATATAATGTGGTTTTTTTCTTGCATGTGCACAATTTTTTGAAAAAATCTTTAACACCGTTCCGCCTGTTCAGCGGCATTTGCGCAAAAATTTCTTGTAATTTCACCTGAAATATGTTAATATGTATTTACTAACTCGCACGTGAAAGGAGATAATTATGATAGGTCTCGGCAAATGGGCATGCAATGTTAACACAATGTTTTTCTCAGGCGAAGTAAAAATTAATGTTTTTGATAATAACGGAAGCTACGGTTTTGAGCTTGATATCCCGGGCATTCAGATTCCCGATATCGACATTAAAAACGTTGAAGAGGATGGCGACACAATCAACGCCGTTGCTCAGACAAGCCTGCTCCCCGGCAAGGATGTTGAGCTAACAATAACTTTTGACGGCGACGAATTCGACGGCTTCCTCAAAATTCCCTTCCTCGGCAAAGTCAAATTCAAAGACGGCCACAGAATAACAGAATAAATATTAAACCGCTTTCATGAAGGATCGCCCAACGTGAGAGCGGTTTTTTCATTGCCGGTTGAAAATACATATTTTGTCCCTGCTGCATATAATATAATGTAATTTTCAAGAAAGGGCGTTATTATGTATACTTATCACAGCCGTTCAAGACGGATTCTTGATTATCTTTCGCGCTCATGCCCGAGCGCATCTGCTCAGATTTGCGGAACAGAGGATTTTCCGTCGGTGCGCGGAACGCTCATGCTTTATCAGTCGCAGGCAGGAGTTTTTGTTGTTGTTTCCGTTGGCGGAATACCTGCCGAAATCGGTCACGGCAATGTTCTCGGGATGCATATTCATGACCCGGAAACAGGCAGGCACTATAATCCCGGAAACACGGCACACCCTCACCATGCGGGCGACCTGCCGCCCCTTTTTGTTGACGGCTCTGACGCCTGGTGTGCCCTGCTTGCCGAACGCTTTCAGGTTTGCGAAATAATCGGCAAAAACATTGTTATTCACCGCCGCCGCGACGATTTCACAACCCAACCGTCGGGCGATTCCGGCGAAATGATTGCCTGCGGCGAAATCAGAAAATACAGCATGTAACGGAAAAAGGCTGTTCCCGCAAAGGAACAGCCTTGGATTTTATGATTTTCTTACATCGCCGCAGCAGTTCTTATATTTCTTGCCGCTGCCGCAGGGACAGGGGTCATTGGGACGAGCCTTTTCTTTCTTTCTGACGGGCTGTTTTTTGTCCGTGCCGTCGGTTGCGCCGCTTGTTGCGGTAATTTTCGCAGTCTGCTCGCGCTTTGTTTCTTCCTGGCTCTTAATCATAACAGTCAGAATCTGCCTTGCGGTATCCTCGCGGATAGCCTCGGTCATGCCGTCAAACATTTCGGAGCCGACGTTTCTGTAAGCCACAACAGGGTCGGTCTGACCGTAAGCGCGCAGTCCGATACCTCTGCGGAGCTGGTCCATTGCGTCGATATGGTCCATCCACTGTCTGTCAACATTACGAAGAAGAATCTGCTTTTCAAGCTCACGCATGATAGGTTCGCCGTTTTCGCCGATGCCGAAAAGCTCTTCTCTTGCCTGATAGCTCTTGTGCGCTCTGTCAAGCAGAAGCTCGCGGGCTTCTTCCTTGTTGAAGCCGTCGGCAAAATCATCTTCCTTGGTCAGCCAGCCTTTGAACTTATCTTTAAGACCGTCAATATTCCAATCATTCTTTGAAATGCTGTCTGAGCAGAAGAAATCAACAGCTTCGTTAATGCTGCCCTCAATCATGCGCATGATAACGGGCTTGAGCTCCTCGCCGTCAAGCACCTGATTACGCTGCTGATAAATAAGCTCTCTCTGACGGTTCATAACATCATCATACTGAAGAACGCTCTTTCTGATTGCAAAGTTTCTGCCCTCAATCTTCTTCTGAGCGCTTTCGATTGTATTTGTTATCATCTTCGCTTCAATGGGCATATCCTCGGGAGTTTTGAGGGTGTTCATGATTGTTGTGATTCTCTCGCCGCCGAAAAGACGCATAAGGTCATCATCCAAGGAAAGGAAGAAACGGCTTGCGCCGGGGTCGCCCTGACGGCCTGCACGGCCTCTG
>JAZLCS010000060.1:0-18895 GCA_045614385.1 Acutalibacteraceae bacterium
CCTGCGTTTTTTGACATTTCTGACAAAAAACCATCTCACTGATAATCATAACCCGATTCAATCAGTAGTTACTCAATAAAAAATTCTGAAAGGATTGAAGAAAATGAGCTTACTTAACAAAAAGACAGTTGACGACATCAATGCAAAGGGCAAGAAGGTTCTCGTTCGTTGTGACTTTAACGTGCCTCTCAAGGAAGGCGTTATCACTGACGAAAACAGAATCAACGCTGCTCTTCCCACAATCCAGAAACTTATAAATGACGGCGCAAAGGTCATCCTTTGCTCTCATCTCGGCAAGCCCAAGAACGGCCCCGAAGCAAAGTTCTCACTCGCTCCCGTTGCCAAGAGACTCAGCGAAAAACTCGGCAAGGATGTTGTTTTTGCGGCTGACGATACAGTTGTCGGCGAAAACGCAAAAGCTGCTGTAGCAGCTATGAATGACGGCGACGTTGTTCTTCTTGAAAACACACGTTTCCGCGCAGAAGAAACAAAGAACGGCGAAGCATTCTCAAAAGATCTTGCAAGCCTTTGCGAAATGTATGTTAACGATGCATTCGGCGCAGCCCATAGAGCACACTGCTCAACAGTCGGCGTAACAGCTTATGTTGAAGAAGCAGCTGTAGGTTACCTCATGGGCAAAGAGCTCAAGTATCTCGGCAACGCTGTTGAAGACCCTGAAAGACCCTTCGTTACAATCCTCGGCGGTGCAAAGGTTGCCGATAAGCTCAACGTTATCGAAAACCTTCTCAACAAAGCTGACACACTCATCATCGGCGGCGGTATGGCTTACACATTCCTTGCTGCAAAGGGCTATGGCGTAGGTAACTCACTCCTCGACGAAACAAAGATTGACTACTGCAAGGATATGCTTGCAAAGGCAGAAGAAAAGGGTGTTAAGATTCTTCTTCCCATCGATGTTACAACAGCAGCAGGCTTCCCCAACCCCATTGATGCTCCCATCGAAACAGAAGTTTTTGCAGCAGATGCTATTCCCGCTGACAAGGAAGGCCTTGACATCGGTCCCAAGACAGCCGAGCTTTATGCGGATGCAGTTAAGAGCGCAAAGACAGTTGTATGGAACGGTCCCATGGGCGTTTTTGAAAACCCCACTCTTGCAGCAGGCACAATCGCAGTTGCAAAGGCACTTGCTGAAACAGAAGCAGTTACAATCATCGGCGGCGGTGACTCAGCAGCGGCTGTTAACACACTCGGCTTCGGCGACAAGATGACGCAGAGGTGAAGAGGCGGCGGCGCATCACTTGAATTCCTTGAAGGAAAAGCATTGCCCGGTATTGAAGCTGTTAATGATAAGTAATTTTGGCGAAATTTTCTTTTCTCCCTCGGTCGCGTATCTATATACGCTTCCCTCGGTGTGAAAAACAAATTTCATCCAAAATTCCATTATCATTTGTTAATGTTAAATAATGATTTAAATATCGAAAGGACGTAAAATCCATGGATAAATCACTCCGCAGACCTGTTATCGCAGGTAACTGGAAAATGAACAACACTCCCGAGCAGACAAAGGCTCTCATCGAAGCTATGAAGCCCCTCGTTGCAGACGCTGATTGCGATGTTGTTATCTGCGCTCCCTATATTGACCTTTATGCGGCTATGGAAGCAGCAGCAGGCTCCAACATCATGATCGGTGCTGAAAACTGCCACTGGGCAGAAAAAGGCGCATTCACAGGAGAAGTTTCCGCTGAAATGCTTAAGGCAGCAGGTGTTCCCTATGTTATCATCGGTCACTCCGAAAGAAGACAGTATTTCGGTGAAACAGACGAAACAGTACGTGACAGAGTAAGGGCAGCTCTCAACGCAGGTCTTAAGGTTATTCTTTGCGTCGGCGAAGTTCTCAAGGAAAGAGAGCTCGGCATCACAGCAGAGGTAGTAAGACTTCAGACAAAGGTTGCTCTTTCAGGCGTTTCCGAAGCTGAGCTTGCAAATATTATCATCGCTTACGAACCCGTTTGGGCTATCGGTACAGGTCTTACCGCAACTCCCGAGCAGGCAAACGAAGTTTGCGCAGTTATCCGCGCTCTCATTGCAGAGCTTTACACAAAGGATGCTGCTGATAAGTTTGTTGTTCAGTACGGCGGTTCAATGAACGATGCAAACGCAGCAGAGCTTCTTGCTCAGTATGATGTTGACGGCGGCCTTATCGGCGGCGCATCACTCGTTGCAGAGAAGTTTGCAGCTATTGTTGCAGCAGCTTCAAAATAAAAATGTTCTATAGGGGTCGGCTTCGGCCCCTATATTTTTGAAAGGATTGTTTACTATGAGCAAAAAACCTGTGCTTCTTTGCATTATGGACGGTTTTGGCAGAAACGACAGTGATTACGGTAACGCAATCGCAAGTGCAAAAACACCTAACCTTGATAAAATTATGGCGGAAAATCCCATGACATATATCGGTGCTTCGGGCATGGATGTCGGTCTTCCCGACGGTCAGATGGGTAACAGCGAAGTTGGTCACACCAATATCGGCGCAGGCAGAGTTGTATATCAGGAGCTTACAAGAATCACAAAGTCAATCAATGACGGCGATTTCTTTGAGAATGAAGCACTCCTCGGTGCAATCGAAAACTGCAAGAAGAATAACTCCGCGCTTCACCTTATGGGTCTTCTTTCAGACGGCGGCGTTCACAGCCACAACACCCACCTTTACGGCCTTATCAAGATGGCAAAGGATATGGGTCTTGAAAAGATTTTTGTTCATTGCCTCATGGACGGCAGAGATGTTCCTCCCACATCGGGCAAGGATTTCGTTGCTGACCTTTATAAGAAGTGCGCTGAAATCGGTGCAGGTAAAATTGCAACAATCATCGGCAGATACTACGCAATGGACAGAGATAACCGTTGGGAACGCGTTGTTAAAGCTTATGATGCAATGACAAAGTGCGAAGGCGTTAAGTTCGATTGCGGTTGCGCAATGATTGAAGAATCATATAAGAACGAAGTTACAGATGAATTCGTTGTTCCTGCTGTTGCAAACGATGCACAGCCCGTTTCAGATAACGATTCAGTTGTTTTTTTCAACTTCCGCCCCGACAGAGCAAGAGAAATCACAAGAGCATTTGTTGATGCTGATTTCAACGGCTTTGAACGTGAACAACTCAAGGGTCTTTACTATGTCTGCATGACCCAGTATGATGCAACAATGCCTAATGTTCAGGTTGCATTCAAACCCCAGACTCTTGACAATACATTCGGTGAATATCTTTCAGCAAATGGCATGACTCAGCTCAGAATCGCTGAAACAGAAAAATACGCTCATGTAACTTTCTTCTTCAATGGCGGTGTTGAAAAGCAGTACGACGGCGAAGACAGAATTCTTGTTAAGTCACCTGCAGTTGCAACTTATGATATGCAGCCCGAAATGAGCGCATATGAAGTGACCGATAAGCTTCTTGAGGCTATCGGAACAGATAAATATGATGTTATCATCCTCAACTACGCTAACTGCGATATGGTCGGTCACACAGGCGTATTTGATGCGGCTGTTGCAGCTGTTGAGGCTGTTGATACCTGTGTTGGTAAAATCTGCGATGCAGTTTCCGCAAAGGGCGGCGTAATGCTTATCACCGCTGACCACGGCAATGCAGACAAGATGTATGAGCCCGACGGCTCGCCCTTCACCGCTCACACAACAAATCCCGTTCCCTTCGTTGTTGTCGGTCACGACTGCAAGCTTAAGGCAGAGGGCGGCAAGCTTTGCGATATTGCTCCCACAATGCTTGACATCATGGGCATCGAACAGCCCGCTCAGATGACAGGCGAGTCACTGCTTGTTAAATAAATTTTTCCAAGTATAAATATCAATCACCCTGTAACACTTTTATAGTGAAAGCAGGGTGATTTTTTTGTTGGTCAAAAGAAGAAAATTTATCAGAACGGTGTCCTATCTTGTGGCGGTTTCGGTTGTTCTGGCAGCATCGGGCTATTTTTCTCAAAGAGCAAAGGCGGAATATGAGGAGATATTGGGCAAGGTGCGCCTGACAAATCTGACTTCGCTTTGCGAATATGCGCGCGATGCGGCAAGCGGATTGCGCGTTCTTGCGGTATCTTCGGGCAATTCCGTTGCAGACAGCATGGCTCATGTCAGAGCAAGCGCGATGGGTGCCGTGGGCAGTCTGAATTCGTTTGACAGCGAAAATGTTGAGAATATAAGCGAGTTTTTCGGCGGAATTTACGGCTTTGCAGAGGATTTTTCCGGCAGCGAAGCCGAAAGAAAGGCGGCAATACGGCTGTCAAATTATGCTGAAGAGATTTATTATCATCTTAATGATATTTCTTCTGCCGTTATCAACGGCGCGTATTCTCTGACGGAATTCGGCAGTCCGTATTCAAATGATGAAAAACCCTATTTTGAAAATTATCTTGATTATTCAAACGGAAATGAAAAAGAAATTTTTGGGTTAATTTCTCCTGTTGCCGCTAAACCGGGCGGGAATGTTTTTCTTGCCGATAAAGCAAAAATATCGCAGGAAGATGCCCGCGAGTCGGCAAGCGGGATTATTGGTATAAGCACTGCTTTGTGGCGCGTTTCTGAAGAGCAGGAGGACGGGATTGAGGTTTTTGCTCTTAAATACGAAAACATTGAAATCGATATCTGCAAGGCAGGCGGTGCTGTTTGCCGCTTGATAAATCCTCTGCCTTGTGCGGAGGTGTTTTATTCGTTTGCGGAAGCGGAGAAAAAAGCGGGCGAATTTTTGCAAAAGCAGGGATATTATAATATGGTGATGCTGAGCGGAGAGCAAAGTGAGTTTGCCGCCCGGTTTGTTTTTGTTCCTCAAACGAACGGAATTCTGAATCTGACCGCCTCCGTGCAGGTCGGTGTTTGCCTCGCGAGCGGCGGAATAATTGATTTCAACGCCTTGGAATATATAAAGAATTATCGTGCGGATTTAAACTTCTCTTTCGGCAATCCCGATTTGAGCAGGCTTTTGACGTCGGAACTTGTTTTGGAAGATACGTTGCCGTGTTTTGCGAAGGCGAACGGCAGGCAGCGGTTCGTTTATCTTGCGATTTGTTCTTTTGAAAGCGATAAGGTGTGGGTTTATACAGATGCTTCAAGCTTTGAAATTTTAAAGACCGAAATAAAAAAAGTTTTTTAAAAAACTTTACCGATTGGGAAATTTATGGTAGTATAAAACAAAAACGGAAATAAGGAGGCAAAGGAAATGAAGAAAACAGTCAGATTTTTTGCGGTTATTATGGCATTGATTATGCTTGTGCAGGCTCCGTTTGTTTTTTCGGGTGCATTTGATGACCATTCGATGACACAGGAAGAATGGAATGAGCATTATGCGGAATTGAGCGATGAAAATACGTTGCCGACTCTTTGCGTAGGTGCAGATGAAACTCAGCTTAATATCACATGGCATGCCGCCAAGGACAAGGCACAGGCGAAGGTCAGGCTCGCAAAAAACAAGTCAATGGCCGATGCGGTTGTTTTTGACGGCGAAACCGTTGCGGCGGAGAATGATGAACAGCTTGTTTGCAGAGTTACAATGACAGGCATTGAAGAAAACACAACCTATTATTATCAGTGGTATACCGAAAATGGTTGGAGCGATGCGAAAAAATACGAGTCAAAGGGATTTGATGAATACAAAATGCTTCTTATAGGCGATATTCAGATAGGCGGCCAGTCAACCGATAATCCCGAAGAGCAGTCGAGGGTCGGCTATGTATGGCAGTCTGTGCTTGATGAAGCGCTCACAAAGAACCCCGATATCAGCTTTTTGCTTTCACCCGGCGACAACACTTCAACAGGCAAGGCTGCCGATGAATGGCAGACCCTTCTCATGCCCGAATATACAAGAAGTCTTCCGCTTGCGCTTGCAATCGGCAACCATGACAAGAAGGGCATGACATACAATTATTATACATATATGCCTAACGAATATTTCGGCAAATATTTTGAAGGGCTTGACAGAGATTTCTGGTTCCGCTACGGCGACGTGCTTTATCTTGTGTTTGACGCTTGTTCGGGCTCTGCGGCAGATCACAGAGCAATGGCTCAGGAAGCTGTCGAAGCAAATCCGGATGCAAAGTGGAGAATCGGCGTTATGCATCAGGGCCTTTATGCACCGGGCATTGCCATGCTTGAACCGGAAACCAACATTCTTCTCAATGCTGTGTTCCAGCCGATTTACGAGATGTATGACCTTGATATAGTTTTCACGGGGCATACTCATATGCAGGGTCGCTCAAACTTTATCAGCGACGGAATCGTTGTGGGTAAGGCTGAAAGCGGAAAAACTTATACGGACCCTAACGGCATTATTTATCTCAACACAAATGCATGCTGTGACCAGGGCTCTATGGAGAATATGTATCTCTGGCCTTACACCGCATATGCCTTTGAAGACGCCGATATCACAACCTATTCAACTGTTGAATTCAGCGACACAACAATGGCGGTCAAGACTTACAGAGGCGATAACAGCGAGCTGCTTGACAGCATCACAATCGAAAAAACAAAGGGCTTTGAAAACAGACCCGTCAGCTTTTTTATTCGCAATGTGCTTTATAAAGCGGTAGAGCTGCTCGGTCTTGCCTATATGAAAATAGATAATGTCGTTGTTGCAATCAGAGGCGGACATTTTTAATAAGAAACAAATTTGAAAACAAACCCCGCAGCACATTGTTTCGTGTGCTGCGGGGTGTTGTGTTTTTAGATGTTTATATAAACACTCATTTCGTTTTCGCCGCGGTTTCCCCATTGATAATAGGGAATAAATTTGATTTTAACGGGAGTCAGCACGGGTTCACTCCATTCGGTATAAAGTGCGGTGTTTTCGGTTTCTCTGAAGCCGTCTGCAAAAATGCTGTTACCGTCAAACGCGAATACGGTGTCCTTTTTTATTCGGAGCAGATGAAGGTTTGAACCGTTATCTGCTTCTTCAACACAGTACACAAACGGACCTTTTGTTACAGCCGCTTTGCCGATGTTTGCGCGAACGAGGTTTGAGCACTTGATTAATTTGGGCTTCATTTCAAACTCGGCGCAAATTTCCGTGAATTTGTTTATTTCGAAATACGCATAGCCGTTCTTGATTTCATACGGTTGAGAAAAGCTGAATTTGCCGCACCATTTCGGAATCCTTACGGCAAGGGTAAAACTCTTCTTGGGTGATATTCTGAATGTCACTTTTCCATTTTCGGCATAGTCCGAGATGATTTCAATTTTTGCCTTGTCGGATTCAACTTTGCCGCCTATGAATTGATGAACAAAGATGTTGTTTTCATTTTCCGTGAAGCAGTATTCGCCGACAGAAAGGATGAGTCTTGCAAGATTCGGCGGACAGCAGGCGCAACCGAACCATTTTTGGCGCACGGGTTTAACATGGCGTTTGCGTGAGTCTTTGTGTGATGCTTCTGGCAGAACTTCAAGCGGGTTTACATAAAAGAAGCTTTTACCGTCTTGTGCCATGCCGGATAAAACCGTGTTATAGAGTGCGCGCTCAACCGAGTCTGCAATGTCGGCATCGGGGGCAATCTCGAGCATTCTGCGTGCAAAGAAAATTAGACCTATCGAGGCACAGGTTTCGCTGTATGCAAGGTCGTTGGGCAAATCGTAATTAAAAGAAAACGCTTCTCCGTCAACGGTCGCACCGATTCCGCCGGTTATATACATTTTTTGATTCATGATGTTGTCAATGAGCTTTCGGCAGGCTTCATAAAGTTCGCTGTCACCGAAGTGCTTTGCAATATCAGCCATTCCGCTGTAAAGATAAACGCCTCTTACCGCGTGACCGACCGCTTCGTGTTGGTGTCTCGGTTCGCGGTGAGCCTGATTATAATGATAATTGTCGTGAACGGTTTCTTTGCCGAGAACCCGATCATAGTAGTAGGGCTTTTTACCGCGCTCGTCTATGAAAAATTTTGCGGCATCAAGATATTCCTGCTTACCGGTTACGTCAAAAAGTTTTACAAGAGCCATTTCTGCTATTTCGTGACCGGGATAACCTTTGATTTTATTTTCACCGAAGGTTTTGCAGATTAAATCTGCAAAACGACATGCAGCATCAAGCAGTTTACGGCTGCCGGTGGCATTATAAAGGCTGACTGCAGCTTCCGCCAGATGACCGAAGCAGTAAAGCTCATGGTAATCCTTCAGGTTTGAGAAAATTTCGTCGCGGTTATTGATGATATAGAGCGTGTCAAGATATCCGTTCTCAAGTTGAGCGTCACAAACAAGGCTGATAATCGCTTCTGCGCGGGCTTCCAACTCTTTGTCAGGATGGCTTAAGAGAGAATATCCGACAGCTTCGAGCCACTTATACACATCGCTGTCCTGAAAAACCCAGCCGTGAAAGGCTTCTGCGGCAGAGTTTTCTTCGGAATAATGCCATTTATCGGCGGGATATACGGGAACATTTTCGCCGTTTTTCAATGTTTCGGCGATTTTTGCGGATTTCACAAAGTTTTCAATTGCAAAGCTTTTTTCGGCACCGTCAATTCTGTCATGCAGGGCTTCATATTGATACGGAATAACCTCTTGCCTTATCAGCTCAGATTCCATACTCCAGAACGGGTCGCTTATTGTAATGTTTTTTAAATCGATATGTTTTGAAAAAACGGATTTATCCATAACATCATCTCCAAGCTAATTATAGGCGAAACAGGTGCGAAGGTCAAGAAAAAACGGAACTGTCTTTCGACAGCTCCGTTTGAGTTCTGTTATATGCTTTCTGCAACCTTTTTCATTGCTTCCCAGCCCTCTTTGCTGATGGGGAGGAAGGGCTTTCTGCATGCGCCCATGTCGATACCCATATGGGTAAGAACCGCTTTTTCGCACTGAAAAACGCCGTATTTAATCATTTCCGAAATGATAACGTTGGCTTCGTTCTGAATTTCCTGAGCCTTTGCGATGCTTCCGTTGTGGAATTCGTCATAAATCTTAAGGAACTTGTCGCCCATGAAATTGTATGTGCTGCCGATTGCGCCGTCTGCGCCCATTGAAAGACCGCCGAGACACATTTCGTCAAAGCCGTTGAAAACGGTAACGCCGTCAATCTTCTGCTTGAACTGCTGAAGAGTGAAGAGGTCAGCCGAGGTGTGTTTAATGCCGATGAAACGCTTGTCTTCAAACATTTCCGCGGCATAGTCTGCCGTGAAGGTGAAGCCGTTTCCGCCGGGGAAATTATAAACAACCATGGGTATATCTATGCTTGAAACGATATCGGTGTAATACTGCTTTATTGCCTGAGCAGGGAAAGAATAATAGAAGGGAGCAACTGCCGAAACAGCGTTGTAGCCGAGGCTTTCGGCGGTTTTTGCCATGTCAATTGCCGCGTCTGTTGAAATTGCGCCGCAGTGTGCAATGAGAGGAACGCTGTCGCCCGCGGCTTCTTTAACAATACGAAAAACTTCTTTGCGTTCTTCGTTTGTCATAACCATGCTTTCGCCGGTGCTGCCGCCGACATAGAAGCCGTTGATGCCTTTTTCAAGGTTGAATTCAACAAGCTTTTTGAGAGATGCCTCATTGATTGACCAGTCGTCTTTAAATGGAGTCAGAAGCGCTGTGAAAATACCTTTCATGTCATTATCTCCTTATTCGTAAATCGGATATCTGTTGCAGATTTCGGTTACGCCGTTTTTGATTTTTTCGATATTGTTTTCAAAATCGGTTGCGCAAAGGTAAATATATTCTGCAATTTTGTCCATATCTTCCTCAACAAGACCTCTTGAAGTAACGGCTGCCGTGCCGAGTCTGATGCCGCTTGTGACAAACGGTTTTTCGGGGTCGTTGGGAACGGCGTTTTTGTTGGCGGTGATATAAACTTCATCAAGTCTGTGTTCAAGCTCTTTGCCTGTTATGCCGAGAGAACGAAGGTCAACGAGAATAAGGTGGTTATCAGTACCGCCCGAAACGAGGTTAACGCCTCTTGATGTGAGCCCTTTTGCGAGAGCTGCGCAGTTTTTGATAATCTGCTCCTGATAGGCTTTGAATTCGGGTTTAAGAGCTTCGCCGAAGCAAACAGCCTTTGCGGCGATAACATGCATGAGGGGGCCGCCCTGATTGCCGGGGAAAATGGCTTTGTTGATTGCGGGAGCAAGCTCCTCTTTGCAGAGAATAAGACCGCCTCTGGGGCCTCTGAGAGTTTTATGAGTTGTTGTCGTTACGATATCCGCATGGGGAACGGGCGAGGGATGAAGACCTGCCGCAACAAGGCCCGCAATGTGAGCCATGTCAACCATGAAATATGCGCCGACGGATTTTGCAATTTTGCCGATGCGTTCAAAGTCAATTGTTCTCGGATATGCCGAAGCACCTGCAACGATGAGCCTGGGCTTAACTTCGTTTGCGGTTTTTTCGAATTCGTCATAGTCGATAAAGCCGTCATCGCCAACGCCGTAGGGGACAAATTTATAAAGTTTGCCGCTTGCATTTACGGGTGAGCCGTGAGTCAGGTGGCCGCCGTGGGCAAGATTCATGCCCATAACAACATCGCCGGGCTCAAGGACTGCCGAATAAGCCGCCATGTTTGCCTGAGCACCCGAGTGAGGCTGAACATTAGCTGCTTCTGCGCCGAAAAGCTTCTTTGCGCGCTCAATTGCGATTGTTTCAACAACGTCAACGCATTCGCAGCCGCCGTAATATCTTTTGCCGGGGTAGCCCTCGGCGTATTTATTGGTTAAAACACTGCCCATGGCAGCCATAACGGCGGGTGAAACGATATTTTCGGATGCTATAAGTTCGATGTTTCTGCGCTGTCTTTTAAGCTCGGCCTGCATTGCAAGGCCGATTTCTTCGTCCCAATTAATGAGCGGAGTTATTGTGTCGATGTAATCGGGGAACATTTGAAATGCACCTCTTTCATTCTGATTTGTTGATTATCTTCCGGAGAAACCGCGCGCTTCTCCATCTTAGAATATAATATCACATATTTCAGCATAATGTCAAACCGCATTGTTAACAAAAAAGACTTGTAATATTTTAATAAATAGGTTATACTGTATGATAAGTATAAAAAGGAGATGAACTAATGGATCCTATCAAGGTTGATTTTTCAAGAAAAGACGGTGGCGGAAAAAAGGAAATAGTTATTCCACCCGAAAAAGCACCTCTTAAAATTATCCTCAGCATTTTGTGCACAATTGTTTTTGCTGCGGTTGCATTTTATGTTATGCTCCCCGCAATAAACTTCAAGGCATATGATTTTTATCTTTACCTTGGCCTTGTGGCTGCTTCTTATGTTGTATTCAACGGCCTTTTTGCCAATGTTATGGGCAAGCCCGAATACATTCCTTTTGTCAAGAAGCAAGCAATAATTCCCGGCATCATAATTGCCGCGCTGGTTGTTGTTGTTGCCATAGGTTATGCCGTTTCAAGCGAATTTTTCAGAGCAGACAGCTACAGCAATATCATCGATGTCAGAACCGACTCAAATTTCTCAGAGGAAATCGAAGAGCAGAATGCTGAAAGCTTCAGCGCAATCCCCAAGCTTGACGAAGAAGCTGCCGCACAGCTTGCAACGAGAGCTCTCGGTGTTCTTGAAGAAAAGGGCTATGTTTCGCAGTTCACCGTTTATCCCGAATACACTCAGATAAACTACAAGGAAACTCCCGTAAGAGTTGCTCCTCTCCAGTATGCAAACATTATCAAGTGGTTTACCAACACCAAAAACGGCTTCCCCGGTTATGTTGTTATCGACATGGCTAACGAATCAACAGAATTTGTTGAAACCGCAGACAGTATCAGATATTCACCGGCTGAGCATTTCAACAAGCTTCTCAAACGCCATCTCCGTTTTGAATATCCCACCTTCATGTTTGCGGATGCAACATTTGAAATTGACGACGAAGGCAACCCCTACTGGATTTGTGCCCGCCTTGATAAAACAATCGGTCTTTTCGGCGGCACCGATGTTATCGGCGCGGTTGTTGTTAAGGCAGACAGCGCAACAGGCGAAAGCGCATATTATACAATCGACGAAATCAAGAGCAGCACAGAGCTTCAGTGGCTTGACAGAATTTATGATTCAGACCTTATCGTTCAGCAGTATAATTTCTACGGTAAGTATCAGAACGGTTTCTGGAACTCAATCCTCGGTCAGAGAGACGTTATCACAACAACAGCCAACTACAACTACATTGCCAAGGATGACGACGTATGGATGTACACAGGTGTTACTTCCGTAACCTCCGACCAGTCAATCACAGGCTTCGTTCTTGTTAACCAGAGAACCAAGGAAGCTATTTATTACAGAGTTACCGGCGGTACGGAATATTCGGCACAGCAGGCTGCAGAAGGACGTGTTAAGGACCTTGGTTATGATGCAACCTTCCCGCTTCTTCTTAACATCGGCGGCGAACCCACTTATTTCCTTTCGCTCAAGGATGACAGCAATATCGTTCAGCAGTATGCTCTTATCAATGTTGCTCAGTATAACAACAATAAGATGGGCGCAACAGGCACAGACCTTTCAAAGTGCCTTGCAAGCTATGTTTCCGCGCTTGAAGAAAGCGGCATCAAAGTTGACATCGATCCGGATGCAGTTGTTGATCCCTCAGCAAAACCCTCTGATGAACCCGCAAAAGAAACTCTTACTGCTACCGGCACAATAGCCGATATCAGAACTGCCGTTATGGGCGGTGAAAGCTATTATTATATCAAGCTGGATTCAAATGCAGCTTATTTCTCGATTGCAGCTTCAAAGGCTGAAACCGTTGTTATTCTTAACAAGGGTGACAGCGTAACCGTTTCATATGACGGCGAAGGCGCAATCATTGATGCAGATTCAATCAAACTTAACTGATTCAAAGTAGGGCGGGGGCTTGCTCCCGCCGTATTTGATTTACGGAGAGATTTATGGATTTTTACGAAAATAAACAAGAACCCGAAAAAGCGGTGCTGATAGCCGTTGACACGGGCGAGTATGATTGCGAATTGTCGCTTGATGAGCTTGAAGAGCTCGCCAAAACAGCAGGCGCGGAGGTTGTCGGCAGAATGTGGCAGAAAAGGGATAAGCCCGATTCGGCGGCATTTCTCGGCTCGGGCAGGCTTGAGGAGCTTGCGGAATTCTGCGAAAACAATGAAACAGATTTGGTTATTGCAGACAGTGAGCTTTCTCCGGCACAGCTTCGCAACATCGAAAAAGCAACAAAGGTAAGGGTTATTGACAGAACAACCCTTATTCTTGATATATTTGCCGAAAGGGCAAGAAGCAACGAGGGTAAGCTGCAGGTTGAGCTTGCTCAGCTTCGCTATTCTCTTCCCCGCCTTACAGGCCAGGGAACAAAGCTTTCCCGTCTCGGTGGTGGTATTGGCACGAGAGGCCCCGGCGAAACCAAGCTTGAAAGCGATAAACGCCATATCAGACGCAGAATCAAAGCTCTTGAGGATGAATTTGAGGCTCTCGAAAAAAGAAGAACTCTTGCGAGGGCTAGACGCGAAAAAGACGGAGTTGAAACCGTTGTTATTGTAGGCTACACAAATGCAGGCAAGTCCACTCTCATGAATGCGCTCACAGAAGCGGGTGTTCTGGCGCAGGACAAGCTTTTTGCTACTCTTGACCCCACCTCCCGTGCGCTGACTTTGCCCGACGGAAGAAAGGTCATGCTTATTGACACGGTAGGCTTCATCCGCCGCTTGCCTCACCATCTGGTCGAAGCCTTCAAATCCACTCTTGAAGAGGCTGCATGCGCAAAGGTTATTCTCAATGTTTGTGATGCTTCAGACCCCGAATGCTCGGAACACATCAAGGTAACAAATGACCTTCTTGAAGAGCTCGGCTGTTCAGGCAAACCTGTTATTCCCGTTTTTAACAAATGCGACAAACCAGAGGCAAAAGATAACATTCTTTTTGAACCAAACTCGGTTATGATTTCTGCGCTCGAAGAAAAGGGATTTGATGAGTTGCTTGAAGCAATTTCAAAGGCTTTGCCGCCGACAAGAGCGAAAGCGAAAATGCTTATTCCTTATTCCGACGGTTCAGCCGCCGCAATTCTTCGTAAAGACAGCATTATCAATGTTGAAGAGTACCGTGCGGACGGACTCTACTTTGAGCTTATTGCGGATGTTGCCATGATAGACAGATATCAGAAATATTGTGTTTAACAGATTGTTAATTTTTTGACTGTTGACAATATTTGTGTATTGGTTTATAATATAAGCGCAAAAATATTTGCGCATACATATCAAAAGGGGGACTAAAAAAATGAGTATTGATACCACAGGAATTCAGGAGCTTATCATGACAATCCTTAACGGAATCGTTAATTTTGACATGAAGGCAATCGATCTTGACTATCTCGGCGAGCTTCTCACTGTTATCGCTCCCGTTTGGAATCCCATCTGGGCAGCAATCACAGAAATGCTTGGTGAGTATATCGGTCTTTAATCAAAAAACATTTTTTCGGGTCTGCGTTTTTCGCAGACCTGTTTTTTTATAAATTTTTGATGTGTGACAAAAACTCTCTTGTTTTTCTTGATAAAAACGCAAGTATTTGATATAATACTTTAAATAATTGTTATTTCTGTAATATGAATACTCGCAGAAACTTTTTCTGCGGTGAAAGGATTGCATAGAATGTTTCAGCAGTTGATTGAATATTTCAGAGAGCGAAAAATTCTCATTCTCGGCTTTGGGCGAGAGGGGCGTTCGACTTATGATGTTATAAGACGCAATTTGCCCGACAAGCAGATAGGCATTGCCGATATGAGAGAGATTGAGCTTGATGACCCGAATGTTACCCTGCATTGCGGCGGCGACTATCTTGATGCTATCGAAAAATATGACACGGTTATCAAAACCCCGGGCATATCTTTCAGGGATGTTATGGTTCCCGGTGAGGTTGAAGTTACCTGCCAGACAGATTTGTTCCTGCGCTTTTCAAAGTGCATCTGCGTCGGCATAACGGGAACAAAGGGCAAAACAACAACGTCAACTCTGATTTATGAGATGGTGAAGCAGGCGGGTGAAAAGGCTTGCCTTATCGGCAACATGGGAGTCCCCGTGCTTGATACTCTTGAAAGCGGTGATGCAAAAATCGCGGTTATTGAAATGTCATCGCACCAGCTTGAATACACAACCGCTTCTCCTCATATCGCGGTTATGACAAATATTTATCCCGAGCATCTTGACCACTATAACGGCTTTTCGGGATATGTTGCCGCAAAAATGAACATTATCCGCCACCAGACGGGTTGCGATTATTTTATCTGCAATGCCGAGCAGGATTTTGACAAATATTTTAATTTTTCAAAGGCTGTGCCTTCTGTTATTAAGGTCAGCAAAAACGGCGGCAGGGGAGATGAGAAAATCATCGCTGCTGCCACAGAAAATGAACGCCTCAAAGGAGTTCATAACAGGCAGAATGTATGCGTTGCCGCAACTGTTGCAAGATGCCTCGGTATAAGCGACGGCGATATTCTTGAAGCAGTCAGGAATTTTTCGGGCGTTGAAAACAGAATGGAGCCTATCGGTGAATACTACGGCATAAAGTTTTATAACGACGCAATTGCCACCATTCCTCATGCCGTTGAATGCGCCGTTGAAGCACTTGAGGATGTTGATACTCTCATTTTCGGAGGAATGGACAGGGGAATCGATTATTCGGGCTTTGAAAAATATCTTGAAAAATGCAGAGTCAGAAATCTCATCGGAATGCCCGACACGGGTGTTGACATTTGCAACGCCCTGCTTGAGCGCGGCTGCACAAAAAACCTCATAATCGCAGAAACTATGGAGGAGGCCGTTGACGCCGCTTTCCGATTTACCCGAAAGGGAAAAAGCTGCATTATGTCACCTGCGGCTTCAAGCTATAATGTTTACAAAGATTTTGAACATAAGGGCAATCACTATAAAGAATGTGTAAAAGCCTGGAAGGAATAAAACAGACGGATATTGATTGTTCGGAAGCGGTTGCAGGAATCGTTATCGGTCTTTCACTCACCCTTGTTCACATTCTCGGAATTTCTTTCACAGGCACTTCCGTTAACCCGGCAAGAAGCTTCGGCCCCGCTCTTCTGGTTGGCGGCGACGCACTCGCAGATGTCTGGGTGTTTATCGTTGCACCTCTTATCGGCGGCGCACTTGCAGCGGTTGTTTATAAATTCCTTGCATCGGAAAAATCCGAATAAAAAGTTGAAAGGCAGAGTGCTGAGCACTCTGCCTTTTTAAAATAAAATTTGAAAGAAAAATCAGTTTTAAGCAACCTGATGAGAATTCTTTTTTGAAACAACAGTAAGAACGGGTTCTTCAACATAAAGAGCACCTGCGTCTCTGGACTGAACTCGTCTTGAATATGCCGCCGCGGCCTCTCTTGCTTTGCGGACCTTGCGGTTGCGGAGGTGAATTTTTATGGCTCTTGCGAGCTTAACCTCAAACGCAACAACCTTTTTTTCATTGATAAAGCCAACAATAAGCAGAATAACTGCAGCAAATTCAAATATCGTTTTAATGATTTCCGCAAAAGTCATTTTAATTCCTCCTTTAAAGAACAGCAAAAACATTTGTTCTGTGGTTTTATTATAGCAGACGAACATTCGTTTGTCAATACAAATGTTCGATAAAATTTGATTTTTTATCAATTCTTTTTCTACGTTGCTATTTTACCACAATATCTATGAAGTGTCAAACAAACCGACCACAATAAGTGCTATTTAAGGTGAAAACTGAAGTGCGCCGAAATATTTTTGCCCGTGGTCAAAACAACAAAAAATATTGCTTGCAACATAATTTATGTTTGTTTTGAAAGTTTTATGCCTGCGGTTTGCTTGCCTTTGATTGAATTATACTTGCAGAGCTGTACCAAAAAACGGACAGCAAACTGAATTTTACAAAAAAATATCACTTTTATTGACTTTGACTTTCATAAACAATATAATGTATTTAAATCGAACGAGGTGATATTATGCTTTATAATGTATGGGGTTTTGTGAGACAATCGGCGGTCAGAATTCATCTTGCCGCGGCAAAAATGATTTATAAAATCAGCGGCGGCAAGCTTCCGAAGTCACTTTATTGCACTCGGGCAAATCCTGAAAAAATCCCGACCGATGTTAAAATCGTTTCGCAAAACGATTATTCAACCACAATTGCAAAGGTTGATGAAAAGGGAAACATCAAGAACGACGACTTTGTTATTGTTTCCAGCACGGATTTTCACTTTGATGTTGACCATGAAATCAACACCAAGGCAACCGAATATTTTGTGCGTCATATTAAAGAAACCAAGCCCGACCTTGTTGTTCTGACCGGTGACGTTATTCTTTCAAAATATCAGCAGATTGATGCAATTCAGTTTGCTCAGATGATGGAAGAAATCGGCATTTATTGGACTGCGGTTTTCGGCAACCACGAAACAAGAGAGGACAGAGGTTTTTATAAATGGCTTCTCTGGAAGAGTTTTTGTGACTATGACCACTGCCTTTGTAAGTTCGGCCCCGACGAGCTTTTCGGTTACGGTAACTACACGGTCAACATTCTCGGCAAGGGCGGAAAGCTGCTTAAAACCTTGTTTTTCTTTGACTCAGGCCGCGATATTCTTGACAGAGACAGGGAAAAGTATAATATCCCCGCCGATATGAAGGGCTATGATTTCCTCAAAAAAGAGCAGATAGATTTTTATAAAAACGAAATTGACAGGCTTGCCGAAAAATACGGCGAAGTGAAATCTCTCATGTATATGCACATTCCTCTTCAGGAGTATTCTCATGCTTTCTCTCTTGATGAAAACGGAATGTATGTTCCTTCCGGCGAGTGTGAAATACTTTACGGCGAACAGTATGAAAGCGTCGGCAGCTCACTTTATAACAGCGGAATGTTTGATGCAGTTCTTGAAAAGGGCAGTACACAGGCGATTTTCAGCGGCCATGACCATGTTAATGACTGGTGTGCAATTTACAAAGGCGTTTATCTTGTCTACAACTTGCCCGGCGGCTATGCGGTTTATAATCTCGGCGATAAAACCGACAAGCCCGAAAGCGAATGGCTTGAGGGCGTTACCGTAACCACGCTCCGTTCCGACGGAACTCTTGATATAAAGCCACGATACAATCGCATGTTCCTTTGATTTTTTTGCGGAGGGAATTATGGTATTCTTCATTTTTATTCTTGCGGTTTTGTGCCTTCTCGGAATCAAGTTCAGCTTCAAAGAAGGCTTTGACGATTATATGTCGCCCCAAAAAACGGGAGCCATTAAAGGTATTTTTGTTATCATTGTTGTTTTGTCACATGTCAGGCAGTATGTTGACCTGAAGGGCAATCCGTTCCATGAACCGTTTCAGGAGTTTATGCTGTTCCTCGGTCAGCTTATGGTTGTTATGTTCCTCTTTTATTCGGGTTATGGCGTGTTGCTCGGAATAAACAAAAAGGAAAGCTATGTTAAAACCATACCGACCAAAAGGGTGCTGAAGGTTCTGCTTCATTATGATATTGCGATTCTGATTTTTTACCTTGTCGGTCTTGCTTTGGGTAAGAACTATTCGGTTAAAAAGCTGCTGCTTTCTTTCATCGGCCTTGATGCCGTTGGCAACAGCGTTTGGTTTATATTTGTTATTATCATTCTTTATCTCATTACCTTTGTTTCGTTTGTTTTTGTTAAAAAACGCATTGTTCTCGGCGCGGCAATCACAACCGTTCTTTCTGTCGGCGCGGTTGCAGTGTTGTTTGTTCTCAAAAAGAATGAATATTGGTGGTATGATACCCTGCTGTGTTATCCGCTCGGTATGTGGTTTGCGCTTGCAAAGCCTTGTATCGACAAATTCCTGCTTCCGAGCTTTGACAGATGGTTTGCCTGCACGGCAACCGTTGCGGGCGCGTTTGCTTTTCTGAATTATCTTTTCCCCATCTATGATAAAAGCAGAAAAATATTCATACCCATGGCACTTGTGTTTGCTATTCTCATTGTTCTTGTTTCAATGAGAGTGAGCATC
>JAZLCS010000061.1:0-5747 GCA_045614385.1 Acutalibacteraceae bacterium
TTCATATATTATTTTTTGGAGGAATTTAAAATGGCAGTAAAAATCAGACTTCGCCGTATGGGCGCAAAGAAAGCTCCTTTCTATCGTATCGTTGTTGCGGATTCAAGATATCCCCGTGACGGCAGATTCATCGAAGAAATCAGCACTTACAATCCCGTTGCTACTCCCACTGAGGTTAAGGTAGACGCTGAAAAGGCAAAGCAGTGGATTGCAAACGGCGCTCAGCCCACAGACACTGTTAAGGCTATCCTTAAGAAGGAAGGCGTTCTTTAATCCTTAACGGACAAGAACGAGGTTTAACCCAATGAAGGATTTACTTGTCAGCATTGCACAGGGTCTTGTTGATGACCCCGCAGCGGTAAGCGTTACCGCTGATGAACCTGCGGAAGACGGCACAATCGTTTATCATCTTCACGTTGGTGAAAACGACATGGGCAGAGTTATCGGCAAGCAGGGCAAAATCGCCAAGGCTATCCGCACGGTTATGCGCGCAGCCGCAACTCGCCAGAATGCAAGGGTAGTTGTAGAAATTGATTAAGGAATATCTTGAAATCGGTGAAATTGTCGGCACTCACGGAGTCAGAGGCGAGCTCAGAGTTAATCCGTGGTGCGACTCCCCCGATTTTGTATCCAAATTCAAAACTCTATATTATGACGGCAATGGAAGCTGTGCGGCGAAGATTAAATCTTCGAGGTCGCACGGCAACATTGTTTTGCTCATGATTGAGGGCGTTGATTCGGTTGAAAAAGCCCAGAAAATGCGCGGCAAAGTGCTTTATATGAAGCGTAGCGATGCAAAGCTTCCGAAAGGCAGCTACTTCATTGCCGAGCTCATCGGCTGCACGGTTTATGACGCAGATGATACCGAAAAGGTTTACGGAACTCTCAGCGACGTCAGCCCCACAGGCGCAAACGATGTGTGGCACATAAAAAGTGAAAACGGCAAGGAATATCTCATTCCTGCCATCCCCGATGTGTGCATTGAAACCGATGTTGCAAATGACCGTATCGTGATAAGACCGCTGAAAGGTATTTTTGACGATGAGGATTGATATTTTAACCTTATTCCCCGAAATGTGTGAAAGCGTTCTTGGCGAGAGCATCATCGGCAGAGCGCGCGCCAACGGCTGCGTTGAAATCAACTGCATCAATATCAGAGATTACACTCTTGATAAGCATAACAGAGTTGATGATGCGCCTTACGGCGGCGGCACGGGTATGATAATGCAGACTCAGCCAATCTATGATTGCTATGCGTCACTCTGCGAAAAAATCAGCGCAAAGCCGCATCTTATCTATCTTTCACCTCAGGGCAAAACTCTCACGCAGGAAATAGTGAAAGAGCTTTCAAAGCTTGATAATATTGCTCTTCTTTGCGGACATTACGAGGGCATTGACCAGCGAGTTATTGACGAAATCGTTGATGAAGAAATCTCTATCGGTGACTATGTTCTGACCGGCGGTGAATTGCCTGCACTTGTACTTGCGGACAGCATTGCGAGAATGCTTCCCGGCGTGCTTGCAAACGAGGATGCTTTTACTTTTGAGAGCCACTATTCGGGTCTTCTGGAATATCCGCAGTATACACGCCCCTATGAATGGCACGGCGAAAAGGTGCCCGATGTTTTGATTTCGGGTCATCATGCCAACATTCAGAAATGGCAACGCGAACAGAGCCTCAAGCGCACTTTTGAACGCCGCCCAGATATGCTTGAAAAAGCAGAACTCACTAAAAAAGATAAAGAATATCTTGATAAACTTAAAACCACCGAAGTCTGATGACCTCGGTGGTTATTTTTGTTATTTATGCCGCCTTAACAGCTTTGTTTTTATCTTTCTTTTCTCCAACCTTCTGAAGTATTATTACAAGCACAATAAGTGCAAGACCAACCAAGTCGGTTGTGAGTCCGGGAATAACCATTAACAAGCCGCCTGCAAGCGCCATAATTCTTTCCCATATCGGCATTTTCTTATACATATAGCCTTCCATGCCTGCAGAGATAATATAAATTCCGCAAAGAGCAGTGATAACAAGAAGAACAATGTCATACCAAGGCTTGTCAGAGCCGATGATAAGCATTTCGGGGCTGAATGCGAAAATATAAGGAACGATGAATGCTGTAATAGCAAGACGTGTTGCCGTTACACCCGTTTTCATCGGGTTGGACTTCGCAATTGCCGAGCCTGCATATGCCGCAAGTGCAACGGGAGGCGTGATATCGGCAACAATTCCGAAATAGAAAACAAACATATGAGCCGCAAGAACGGGAATGCTCAGGCTTCTCATAAGAATGGGAGCAACCATTGATGCCATGATAACATAGTTTGCGGTTGTGGGAACACCCATGCCGAGAACAATACACATTACCATTGTAAGTCCGAGAGCAAAAATGGGATGAATTCCTGCAGCAGACTGAACAAGCGATGAAAGAACGTTTGCAAGACCCGTTTGCTGAACCATTGCGGAAATGCATCCTGCAACCGCACAGGCAAGAGCAACGCCGATTGCATTCTTGGTTCCGTTTGCAAGAGATTGAAGATAGAGATTGATATCAAACTCAAACTTCTTATGAACGATTGATTTAACAACACCCTCAATAAGCTTAACTCCGATAGCCGCAAGAATTGCAATAATTGCAGCTTTTGCAGGTGAGAAATAGTTCATGGCAATAACAAGAGTTACAACCGGAAGAAGAAGATAACCCTTTGTTAAAACAAGCTTAAAGAAATTGGGGATTGCTTCTTTGGGAAGACCCTTAAGACCGAGCTTCTTTGCTTCAAAGTGAATCATCATGAAGATTCCTGTGAAGTAAAGCACGGCAGGAAGAATAGCTGAAATTGCTATTTGTGAATAAGGCATGCCGGTGTATTCGGTCATAAGAAATGCCGCCGCGCCCATGATGGGAGGCATTATCTGGCCGCCCGTTGATGCAGCTGCTTCAACAGCCGCCGCAAACTCGGGCTTATAGCCGCAGCGCTTCATGGTGGGGATTGTAACCGAGCCGCTGCCAACTGTGTTTGCAACGGATGAACCCGAATACATACCTTCCATTGCGCTCGAAATAACGGCAACCTTTGCAGGGCCGCCTGTTGCTTTACCTGCAATTGAGTTGGCAAGGTCAACAAAGAATGCGCCGATTCCCGACTGTTCGAGGAACGAAGCAAAAATAATGAACAAAACAATAAACGATGCGCAAACATTGAGCGGTGTGCCTGCAATGCCTTCTGTTGTATAAAAAAGCTTATACATTATTATTCTGAGAGGGTTGCGGTCAACAACAATGAATGCATATGCAATAAACGCAGCCGAAACGCAGACAATCGGCAAGCCTACAACTCTGCGGCAGGCTTCAAAAAGAAGAAGCGTTCCGATTATTGCAATAGCAATATCAATTTCATTGATTCTTGAAGCCCTTGCAACTATTGCATCGCAGTTTATTGCATAATAGA
Organism: Acutalibacteraceae bacterium; assembly: GCA_045614385.1. GTDB lineage: Bacteria > Bacillota > Clostridia > Oscillospirales > Acutalibacteraceae > CAG-177. Next base: position 3,451 of record JAZLCS010000061.1, read on the forward strand.
AGAACGAGCCTGCGCCGGCAACGGCAAAAATCCAGTCATAAAACGGAACATGGTTAAGCTTTTTTTCTTCTTTTTTGCGAACGGGATAAATAATAAAAGCCATAAAGACAATTATGCCGATAAACCAAGCCATCTTCTGTCTTTCTTCCATCGTTCCGGTCCAGCCGTCAAACATAACGTAAAGAGAAAACAGCACCATGGCCGCTTTTATTATTTTCTGAAAAACGCCCGAAAAATGGCGGGTATTGGATTCCTTATCGAATTCCGCCATTATTTTATCAACGTCAACAGCTTCTTCATCTGCTTCCATTGCGAGCGGCTTTGTGTTTACATCTGACATTAATTACAACAATCCTTTCGTCAGAATTTCATATCCTGCGGCAACCTCAAACACAACTCTTGCATTCCTGCCGCACATATCGCGAAGGCTGATTTCTTCTCCTGCGATGGTGAGAATATGGTCGGAAACCGTGCCGACAATATATCTCAAAGGGTTATAGGTTATGTCAAAACCCGTGATTATCATATTCCCGTCTTCATCGTATGTCATTTTCTGATTGCCCTCGAGTGCCGTCTGCACTCCTGCACCGAAAGAACGATAAAGAGTGGAATATGCACGGATTTCGCCGTTTTCAATTATATAAGTGTCTTTGACGGGAGTCTGATTTACCGAATGAATGAACTCAACGGAAAACATCAACCCATCCTGCGCTTTTTCGGTTATATATCTTGCCCCGGTATCAGAATCATATAAAACAAGATATTCCGCCGAAAGCAGGTTTAAAGAAAAAGCAGCCGCTGTAATGAATATCATTAAAACGGCTGCTGCGATTAACCTTTTTTTAAAGTCAGCAGAGTGCCTGCAGCTCATCAGCTGATAGCGCCAACCTCTTTAAAGTATCTTTCTGCACCGGGATGGAAGGGAACGGAAATGCTTGAAACGGCATATTCGTTGCTCATTTCGGAAGCCTTCTCGTGTGAATATTCATCCTTATTTTCGAAAATAGCCTTTGTAAGCTGATATACGGTTTCTTCGTCAAGATCGTTGCTTACGATGAAAGTAGCCTTAACAGCAACTGTTGTTACATCAACATCAATTCCGTTGTATGTGCCTGCAGGAACAGTGTATGCAGCATAGAAGCCGTATTCTGACTTAAGAGCTTCAAGATGCTCTGCATCGATTTCAACAAGAACAATACCTGTTGTTGTTGAAAGGTCTGTGATAGCAACTGTGGGAGCACCTGCTGTGCAGAAGAAAGCATCAATCTTGCCGTCCTTAAGAGCATCTGCGGATGCCTGGAAGCTGAGATTCTGCTTATCAATATCTTCAAAAGTGATTCCGTAAGCACCGAGAATCTGCTGAGCATTGAATTCAACGCCGCTGCCGCTGTCACCAACAGAAACCTTCTTGCCCTTGAGGTCTGCAACTGTCTTGATGCCTGAGTCAGCCTTTGCTACTATCTGGCAAACTTCTGCATAAGCTGCGCCGAGAGTTGAGAAGCTGGTGATTGCGCCTACATCTGCAAAGAGAGATGTGCCGTTGAACGCATAGTCCATAACGTCGTTCTGAACGATAGCCATATCAACAACGCCGTCATCAATATCAAGAATGTTAGCCTTTGATGCACCTGAGGACTGAATCATCAGGTTAGCTCCGGTTTTTTCCTTAAGAAGTGAGGAAATAACATTGCAGAAGCCGTAGTATGTACCTGTTGAGCCGCCTGTACCTACATTGATGCTGATTGATGAAAGGTCACCCGATGCAACTGCATCGTTGTTGGGGTTGGTTGTTTCTGTTGTGTCTCCGCCGCAGGCAGTGCAAAGAAGCATTGCAAAAACAAGCATAAGCGAGAGAACGGTTGCTATTCTTTTCTTCATTAAGTTACCTCCTTAATTTAAATCCCGTTTTTGAAATTTTCAAAACACGGAAATTCATTACCCGTTAATTATAAACTATATTCAACAATATTGCAAGTTTTTTATGAATTTTCAAAAAAACCGCCTTGCAAATTGTTAATACCAAAGAAATCCGAGAAGAATAATTCTGATTATCCACTGCCACCATGCATAAGATGCCGAAATTTCAAACGTTGCAGTGCAGCCTTCGTATTCAACCGTTAAGTCGGATCGTAGCCATGTCGTTCTGTGAGCCAAGGAGTTGCTACTCCAATTTGTCTTCCTAAGACCGCTTGGCCTCCGACTTCAAAGAAATCCGAGAAGAATAATTCTGATTATCCACTGCCACCATGCATAAGATGCCGAAATTTCAAACGTTGCAGTGCAGCCTTCGTATTCAA
>JAZLCS010000062.1:0-13801 GCA_045614385.1 Acutalibacteraceae bacterium
AGAAAGAGTAACGGCACAGTCGGGATATCTGCGTTTTATTTCCGAAATCAATGCGCACATGAATTCATCATCGAAAAAGGCATCTTCACCGCCCTGCATAACAAAAGTGCGAAAGCCGAGAGAATATCCGTTTTCGCAGCAGGATAAAATCTGCTCCCGCGTTAAACGATAGCGTTCGCAGGCCTTGTTGCCAGCTCTGATTCCGCAATAAAAGCAGTCATTTTTACAGACGTTGCTTATTTCAATAAGACCTCGGATATAGACATCATTGCCGTAAATTTTTCGGCGTGCTTCACCTGCTTTTTCCGCAAGCAACGAAGCAGATTCCGAAGTTCTGTTTGTTATGAGAAATTCATATTCTTCAAGCGTTAAGCCGTGTTCTGCTTCAAGTTTGTTGATTAACTCAGTCATTGAAAATTTTATTTGAATAAGCCGCTTTAACGCTTATTCCGTCAAGTTTGCCTATTTTACCGGCAAGGGTTGAAATCACATCCTGCGGAGCATCAACCGCAATGCTGACAATGCTCAGATTGCGCTCTTTATAGGGCAGACCCATGCGTCCGATTATGTGTTCGCCGAATTCATGAAGCAGAGAGTTAAGTTTTTCAACGGAATCCTTATTTTCAATTATTATGCCGATAACTGCAATTCTTTTTTCCATATTCTTCTCCTAAAGAAAGTATTGATTAAATAAAAAACTGCACCTGATAAAAAGGTGCAGTTGTAGTGTGTTATTATCTGTCAACGCACCTTTCCTTCGGAAAACTCCTCGTGTCAGGAACATTTATATTATATATTTTGTCGCAAAAAATGTCAATGTAAACCTTGACCAAAAAGGGCGATAGTGATACACTATCCGTTTGGAAGAAGGTAATAAAATGAAAACAGCAACAAAAAAGATAAATGAAAACAAAATAATATTTATTTGTTGGTTGGCATATACCGCGGCATATGTCGGCAGGCTGAATTTTAACGCATCCATTGTTGCAATTATCTCGGATTTGGGAATCACAAAAGCGGATGCAGGACTTGTAAGTTCATTCTTTTTCTTTGCCTACGGAGCGGGTCAATTAATTAACGGCATTCTGTCCAAAAAATACAATGCCAAAATAATGATTTTTCTTTCGCTTGCGTTATCTGCGGTCTTTAATCTGCTTATGCCTGTAAGCGGGGATATCTCGGTTATGAAATATATCTGGCTGGGCAACGGAGTTGTTCAGTCTGTTTTATGGAGTACGCTTATAAAAACGCTTTCCGACTATCTTTCAGATAAAAAACTGCCTAAAGCAATTCTTGCAATGAGCACAACCGTTGCAATCGGAACATTCACTGCCTATGGCATTTCGTCTCTCTGCGTGCGTTTCGGAAGCTGGCAAAATGTCTTTTATATTGCATCTGTATTGTTGATGATCAGTGCTGTTATCTGGATTTCACTTTTCGGCAAGCCCGAAAAAAGGATTGAAGAAACCGCCGAGGTCAAAGCGGGGAAGGTTAAAGCCGGTTCAGCTGTTTTGCTTGCGCTTTTTCTCGCCGCTTTTGCGGGAATTGCAAACGGCTTTATCAAAGACGGCATAAATACCTGGGTGCCTTCGGTATTATATGAGGAATTCGATGTTTCACAGTCATTATCAATTTTTCTGACTCTGCTTTTGCCGCTTGTTTCAACAATGGGTGCCGCAATAGCAAAGAAAGTTCACGAAAAAATCCGTTCGCATGCGACAATGAATCTTATTTTCTTTATTTTTTCCGCCTTGTTGTGTTCGGGCATTCTTCTCTCTCTGAAAATGCACAGCATTGTTGCTGTCATGGCGTGTTTTATCGGCGTTGCCTGCGGAATGGCAATGATAAACAACGTTATAACAAGCATGTTTGCGCTTGATCATCGCCGCATGCTCAATGCAGGCTTTGCAGCTGGTTTGCTCAACACTTTCTGTTATATCGGAAGCACGACAACCTCATATACTCTCGGTGCAGTTTCTCAAGCTCACGGTTGGAACGCAGTTTTTATAATTATGCTTGCCGTGTGCATTGTTGCCGGCGGAATATGCCTTGCAGGGCTTCTGGCGGAAAAGAAGATGAAGGAGAAATAAAATGATAAGATTTGACTGCGACTATCTTGAAGGCGCACATCCTTTTATACTGAAAAAACTCGGCGAAACCAATATGGAACAAACAATAGGCTATGGCTGTGACCCTCATTGCGAAAGAGCTGCCGCGCTGATAAAAAAGGCTTGTGAAAAGCCGGACTGCGACGTTCATTTCCTTGTGGGCGGAACCCAGACAAATGCAACGGTTATTTCTGCTGTTTTACGCCCTCACCAAGGTGTTATCAGTGCTCAGACGGGTCATATAAACGTTCACGAAAGCGGAGCAATCGAGGCGTGCGGACACAAGGTTCTCGCGCTCCCTTCGCCTGACGGTAAGCTGAGTGCGGCACAGATTAAGGAATGCATTGATGCTCATTGGAGCGACCCTGCATATGAGCATATGGTACAGCCGGCAATGGTATATATATCCCAACCAACCGAACGCGGAACTCTTTATACAAAAAAAGAGCTTGAAGAGCTTTATTCTGTTTGCAGAAAACACGAAATTTATCTTTATATTGACGGAGCAAGGCTCGGCTATGCGCTTGCCGCAGAGGGCTGCGATATGACCCTGCCCGATGTTGCCGCAAATTGCGACGCGTTTTATATCGGCGGCACAAAGGTTGGCGCACTTTTCGGCGAGGCTCTTGTTATAAACAATGAAAATCTGAAAAAAGATTTCAGATATATAATAAAACAGAAGGGCGGTCTTCTTGCCAAAGGCAGACTTCTCGGAATTCAGTTTGAAACTCTTTTCGAAAATGACCTTTATTTTGAAATCTCTTCTCACGCTGTAAAAGCGGCAAAGAGAATTAAAGAAATTTTTGTTTCTCACGGTTGTGAATTTCTTTCCGACTCTGCAACAAACCAGCAGTTTCCGATTCTGTTAAATGAAGAAATCGAAAAACTTTCAAACGATTTTTCGTTTGAAAGTTGGTGTGCAATTGATGAAAAAAGAAGTGCTGTGCGTTTTTGCTCGAGCTGGGCAACTACTGACGAAAACATTGAATCACTGAAAAAAGCAGTTGAAAAATTATAACAAAACGGCGTTCGGTAATTCCGAACGCCGTTTTTACTGTTATTCTTCTGAAATTGCTTCTTTAATCATCGCCGCAAGCGATTCAAAAATGATTCTTATATTGCTGCGTGTTTCTTTGAATTCGCTGCCGTCGGTTCCGCTCAAAACACCGTCTTTTTCCTCAAGGAACTGCGGATACTGCTCGTTTGAATGAACCGTCGGTTGGCCGTCAAACAAAATTGCCCATTTGATGAAATTGCGATATTCCGTATCAAATGAATTATGGGCGTTTCCTTTAACAAACCAGGTATATTCGGGATAAGCGCAGGTTGATGCGTCAATTTTATTGTCGGGGGATATGTGGTTGTGACCGCAGTCTTTTCCTATCTGGTTGTGGCCGCTGCCAAGAGTCGCGCCGATCGGTGCGCAGGTTGCGCCGATAGTCATATATTTTGTATCAATCATGAAATCGGAATGCTCGGCTTTTTCGGGAGTGATGGGGATGTTGGATATGTTATATCCCGCCGAAATAACAACTGAAGTTCCGTTAGAAATTGCTTCGTCAATCAGCTTTTCAACATTGTTCTGAACGTTGTAGTGATAATAATCGGTTTTTTCTTCAAGCTTTGAATATTTTTCAAGTCCTCTGAAAGTTGAAACCTTTGCCTCTTCGTAATATTCATCGGGCACAAATGACCACACGCCGGGCATAGTTCCCATAACATCAATCAGGAATTCGTCATAAACTCTGTCAAGCTGTGAATCAAGAATATCCTGCAGAATGCCGAGAACTCCATCGAGAAGCCCCGTTTTTTCAAGAGAAGAAAGCAATGCAATTATAAGCTGATTCTGAACAACATCGTAATCCATGACATTTTTGACAAATTCAACAACAGCTTCGCCCTTTCCCTCAACTGTGGCTGTTCTTGTGAGCAAGGTTCCGACGAGCGAAAGACCTTTGAACGCAGGTGAAAGGAAAATAAGCTTTGAAATTCCGTCGCTTCCGTAAAGATGAAGATATGATGCAACAACAGTATTTCCTTGGCTGTGGCATGAAAGCACAATTTCGTCATGGCCGGTAACGGTTTTAACCGCTTCAATGAATTCCTTAAGACCCTTTGCATTTTCAATGGGATCAAGACGCCAATCATATGCGAAATAATACTCTCCTACGGGTTCATCAACATCGGGAGATGAAAATTCGTAGTTTGTAATCTTATGTGTATCTGCCCAAGGAAGGGAATGCGGTTCAATGCCGACATTTTCAGGGCTTGTGCCGTCGGGATTGCATGCCATGCCTCCGATAAGGGGTGCGGCAGCCTTTATTGCATATGTACCGAAAACTTCGTAGTTGCGGAATATAAGTCCTGCAACAGCTGCTTTTATAATATCGGGTAAAGCGGCATCGAATGCTTCCTGCTCAGGCGGAAAAACCGAGATTTCTTCTTCCGTTCCGGGATTCTGATATATACCGTCACCAAAGCCCGGAACATATACTACGGGCAGAGTGGCGCAATCGCAATCGTTTGCCGCAAAAGCGGGCACACAGAGCGAAAAGACAATGACAATCGCAATTGCAATGCTAATGATTCTTTTCATGTTTTATTTCTCCTTCATTCAAATAAAATACTCAGTGCAAACAAGGCTTGTGCGGGGAAATATGTAAGCGCAACAAGTTTATCATTGCATTTGAGTTTGGGCTTTCCGTAAAGCGAAACTGCAAGAAACGTGTCTGAAAGCAGAAACAGACCGCCTGCCGCAACAAGGCATGCTCCGAAATGTTTTTCGCCGCCGATGATTGAAACCGCGCCTCTCGAAACGGCGAAAATGAAAGAAAACATAAGCAGAAATGAATATGCAATCATGATTTTTCTGCCCTTGGGGAAGCGGATTTTGTCAATAATGACCTCGAGAACCGCCGCAACACAGAGAGCAAAAAAACCAAGCAGTATTTGCTTCCGATATGCAATAAGAGACGGTTTACAGTGAAAAATGAACGTATAAAGATAAATAATGTGCCCGATTGAAAAAAACAGAACGCCTGTTAAAAAATATCTGCTGTTTTTATAATCAAGCCAGAAATCTCCGAGAAGTCCGAAAAAGAGAGCGGCAATCATCAGCAATGAATAGACGGTGAAGTGGCTTGCAAACATTGCAAAAATGCCGGTCAATAAGAAAAGAGAGGAGCACAGCATTTTGGAGCAAAGCGGCTTTTTGTTGAAAAAAGGAAGAAATTGAGCAAGTGCAGTTGTTATTGCGGTTAAAACACATAAAACAATTGTGATTATTGCAAAACCGTTCATAAAACATCCCTTTCCTTCTATTTTGAATACTTTGCTGCTTGTGTTGTTGCCAAAACATCGCAGCGTTCATTTTCGGGGTGACCCGCATGCCCCTTAACCCAAACGATTTTGTATTCGTGCTTGCTGATTTCGGCAATCAGTATTTTCCAAAGTTCGGGATTAAGAACAGGCTTGCCGTCAGATTTTTTCCAGCCCTTTTTCATCCAGTTCCAAATCCAACCCTGCAAAAATGCATCGGCAACATATTTTGAATCGGTATAAATTGTGATGTCGCATTTTTGGTTGAGCTTTTTAAGTGCTTCGATAACGGCAGTCAGCTCCATGCGATTGTTGGTGGTTGATTCCTCACCGCCGCTGAGTTCCATTTCCTTCGTTCCGTAGCGCAGAATTGCACCCCAGCCGCCGGGTCCCGGGTTGCCCGAGCATGCACCGTCGGTAAAAATATCTACTTTTTTCAGTTCATACATAATAATTCTCCGCTTTAATGAGTATTTAATTATTATATCATCAATTAATCCGCGCTACAATAGATAATTTGGTTATTTTCGATATTTTTGCCAATAATATTTCAGAATAATCTGAAAGGGATGGTTGAATGAAGGCTGTTATTATGGCAGGAGGAGAAGGAAGAAGGCTCAGACCTCTTACCTGCACGCTGCCCAAACCGATGGCAAAAATTCTCGGCAAACCCATGATTGAATATGTGTTTGACTCACTCATTTCGGGGGGAGTTACCGAAGCGGCTGTTACTCTCGGTTATCTTCCTCATGCTGTTGAAGAGCATTATGAGCAGGGCTATAAAAATCTTAAGCTCAGCTTTGTCAGAGAAGAAACACCTCTCGGCACGGCGGGCGGAGTAAAAAATGCGGCAGCGGATTTCAAAGAACCGTTTGTTGTTATAAGCGGCGACGCGCTGTGTGATTTCGACATTGAAAAAATAATGGCTTACCATAAGGCAAGCGGTGCAATGATAACCGTCGTTGCAGCAGATGCCGAAGACCCTCGCGAATTCGGCATTGTCAAAGTAGGCGGAGAAAACAGGGTAGAGGGGTTTGTTGAAAAGCCGTCATGGTCGCAGGCTGTCTGCAACCTCGCCAACACCGGAGTCTATATCGTCAATCCCGAGTGTCTGAAGCTTATTCCGAAAGATAAACCTTATGATTTCGCCGCGGATTTGTTTCCTCTTATGCTTGAGAGGGATATGCCTGTCTATTGCTATCATACAGGTGAATATTGGTGTGATGTCGGCAATATCGAAGCATATCTCAGATGCCAACGAGATGCGTTTGACGGAAAAATAAAGCTGCCTGTCACTTCAACGGCAAGCGGCATTTATACCAAAGGTGAGTTGCCTAAAGGGGATTACAGCATTATACCTCCCGTTTATATCGGTTCGCAGGTTGAAATCTGTGACGGCGCGGTTATCGGACCTTATGCTGTAATTGATGATAACTGCTTTATAGGTACAAATGCAAAAGCAAGATATTGTGCCGTGCTTGAAAACAGTTGCCTTTCAGCCGATTCTGCTGTAACCGGTGCCCTTGTTTGTTCGGGTGCGGCGCTCAAAAACGGTGCCTCCATGTTCGAAAACAGTGTTGCCGGTTCAGGCTGTGTTATAGGCGAGAACGCAAGCATTAAGCCGAATGTTCTTGTTTGGCCGGGCAAGCTTATCGGCAGCGGCGCAAGTGTTTCGGAAAATGTAAAATACGGCAGCATAAAGGCAGAGTTTCTCGGCGAGGGAGGAATTGAAGAAAAGGGCGGAATAATGCTGGATGCACAGACATGCGTAAGGTTTGGCACAGCTCTCGGTAACACGAAAAACGGAAAAAAAGTCGGTGTTGCTTTTGACGGCTCAAAAAGTGCACAGGTTATGCAGCTTGCCGTTACTGCCGGGCTTGCGGGAGCAGGCAGTTCGGTCTGGAACTTCGGAGAATGCTTTGAAGCTCAACTTAAATTCCTTGTTAATTTCTGCGGCTTGGAGGCGGGCTTGTTCATTTCGGGCGAAAACGGCAGAAGAATCGGGATATGCGGCGAAGGCGGTCTGTCAATCGGCAGAAAATTTGAAAGAGAGCTCGAAAATATGGCGGCGAAGGGTGAGTTCCGAGAAACTGAGGAGAATGCAATTAAAGAAATTTCCGATATGTCAAGCATCAGGGAACTTTATGTTCAGGAACTTGCAAAGCAGGCACCCGACGGCTTGACAGGAACGGCCGTTAAGTTGAAATGCGAAAATGAGAGCATAAGGAATCTTCTCGGCAGTTGCATTTCCCGCCTTGGTGCTGACGAATGCAATGAGCTTGTTTTTGAAATTTCACCGTCGGGCACAAAATTGAAAGCTGAGTTTGGCGATGTGAAATATGATTATGAAAAGCTTTTTGCTGTCTGCTGTATGAATGAAATAAAAAAAGGCAGAGATGTTGCGGTACCTTATGATTCACCGCAATTTCTGGATTCCGTTGCAGAAAGCTTCGGCAAAAGAATTCTGCGTTATCTTGCAACTCCTGCAGACAGTTCGGATGCGTCGGCTCGAAAGCTTGCTTCAAAGCAGATTTTTTCGTCGGACGGGCTTTTTCTTGCTGTAAAATTGCTTGCAATAATCAAAGAAAGCGGCAAAAGTCTTTCGGAGCTTGTTTGCGAACTTCCGGAAAAATATATTGTGCGAAAAACAGTTTCAATCGGATTCGCACCGTCTTATATTTCAGCACTTGTCGGCGCGGAAGGCGCGCAAAGAAAAAATGATTTTGAAGGGGTCAGGCTTATCAGGGATTCGGGCAGTCTTTTGATAATTCCGGAAAAGAGCGGTGTAAACGTGAGAATTCTTGCCGAGGCGGATACAATGGAGGCGGCGAACGAGCTTTGCGGCGATATTGAAGACCTTTTTAACACCGCAACGCAACAGCAATAGCCTATTAATAATAACTTTAAAATATATTTATAATAGTAAATCTTGACATTGGTGCAATAAAAGGATAATATATACTATGGGGTAGGAGCATGCTATCCCATGAACATAAACTTGACATGTGATATATATATCAATCAAAAACAGATAGGAGATAATATGCAGAAAAAGAACACTCAGAATAAAGATAATACACAAAAATCGAAGGCTCCGCAGAAAAGGGGTAAGAATCAGAATAATCAGCAGAAGCAGTATAAAAAGCCCGCTTCGTCAAAATCAAGAAACGGCTCTGCGAAAAAATACAGAAAAACAGCCAACGAGCTTCCGATAAAGATTTCGTTCCTCGGCGGTCTTAATGAAGTCGGCAAGAACATGACTCTTTATGAATATAAAGAAGATATGTTTCTTGTGGATTGCGGTCTTGCATTTCCCGATCCCGAAATGCTCGGTGTTGATTTGGTCATTCCCGATTTTTCTTATGTTGAGCGCAACGCAGATAAAATCCGCGGAATAATCATTACACATGGTCATGAGGATCATATCGGCGGACTTGCTTATCTTCTTAAAACTGTTAATATCCCTGTTTACGGCACAAAACTCACAATCGGCCTCATTCAGGGAAAACTTAAGGAGCACGGCATCTTAAGCAGTGCAAAGCTTCATGAAATTGCTCCGGGTGATGTTGTTAAACTTGGCGGGTTCTCTGTTGAAGCGATTCATGTTAACCACTCGATTCCCGATGCAATTGCACTTGCGATAAAGTGCGAATGCGGCACGGTTATTCAGACGGGCGACTTCAAAATTGACAGCACTCCGATTGACGGCGGTATGATTGACCTTTCACGCTTTGCTCAGCTCGGCGACGAGGGTGTGCTTGCCCTTCTTTCGGATTCAACCAATGCCGAAAGGCCGGGTTATACCGAAAGCGAGCGCAAGGTCGGTGAATCCTTTGATGTGCTTTTCAGAAGAGCAGGCAAGAGCAGAATAATTGTTGCAACCTTCGCTTCCAACATCCACAGAGTTCAGCAGATAATCAATGTTGCAAGCTCTCTCGGCAGAAAGGTTGCGATTATCGGCAGAAGCCTTGAAAACGTTGTTAATATCAGTGCACAGCTCGGTTATCTTAATATTCCCGAAAATGTGCTTATAAATCAGGATTTGATTAACAAATATCCTGCCGAAAACATGGTTATTATCACAACGGGCAGCCAGGGTGAGCCGATGTCGGCTCTTTCGAGAATGGCTTTTTCGGATCACAGAAAGGTTGAAATCTGCCCCAACGATTATGTTATTATTTCCGCAACTCCGATTCCCGGCAATGAAAAGACAGTCGGAAAGGTTGTTAACGAGCTTCTTAAACTCGGTGCCCATGTTATTTATGAAAAGATGTATGATGTTCACGTTTCGGGTCATGCATGTCAGGAGGAGCTCAAACTGATAATGGGGCTTGTTAAGCCGAAGTATTTTATTCCCGTTCACGGAGAGCAGAAGCATCTTCGCAAGCACGCACTGCTTGCAGAGGGCATGGGCATTGAAAAGGATAACATTTTTATTGCGGATAACGGCCATGTTGCCGAAATTACAAACAAATCCATAAAGAGCGGCGCTCCTGTTCCCGCAGGCAGAGTTTTTGTTGACGGCTACGGTGTCGGCGATGTCGGCAGCGTGGTTCTCAGAGACAGAAAGCATCTTGCGCAGGACGGCATTATCGTTGTTACCGCTTCGGTGGATTACGAAACAGGTCAGCTTATTGCAGGCCCCGAGGTTGTTTCACGAGGCTTTGTTTATGTCAAGGAAGCCGAAGAACTTATTGCTCAGGCAAGAAAGGTTGCCGAAAAATCGCTTGAAAACTGCTATTACAGCAACATCAGCGATATCGGCGCAATAAAGAACAAGCTCAGGGATGCGGTTTCTCATTTTGTTTATGAGCAGACCAAGAGAAGCCCGATGATTCTTCCGATTATTATGGAGGTTTAAATGAAATTCAAAGGTTTTTGGTATGACAGTCTGCTGATATGTCTGACGGCGGGTATCGCTGCGGTTTTTGTTGCCATGACTGTTTTTGTTGAACCTAAGCTTGCGATTGCCGAAGGTGTGGCGTTTCTGATTGTCTGCATTTTTGCGGTTTACAGAGCATTGTCTGCAAAAAACAGATATAAGCGATTTATTATCAAAACATCAAAAAAGCTTGATTTTACTGACCAAAAAGTGCTTTCAAATTTTCCTTTCCCCGTTGCCGTTTGCGATGAGGAGGGATACATAACATGGTGCAGCAGCCGTTTTATGAATGAAATTTCTCAGGGCGAGATAACCGCAACCGATAACATCACAAAGTTTTCGGGCGGAATCAAGTTCAGAGCACTTGCCGACGGCGGCGAAGCGAATGTTTTTCTTAACGGAAAGTATTACACGGTTTACACAATCAAATATATTTCGGGCGGTAAAAACTACTGTGCTTTTTACTACCTGGATAATACGGCACTGAGAGAAATCGAGCTTGAATACTACAGTTCCCGCCCCTATGCCGTTCTGATTGAGCTTGATAATCTTGATGATTCAAGAAGCGATTTCAGAGACAGCGAGCGAACGGAAATTAAGAGCCAGATTGAAGCGGCGCTGGATAATTGGTCGGAATCTTATGACAGCGTTATTAAAAGAATCAGTGATGACCGTTATCTGATAGTTACCGAACAGAAAAATATTTCCCGAATGATTGAGGACAGGTTTTCGGTTCTTGAAACAGTCAGAAATTTTGCATATAAAGATAAGAAAATCGGTGCAACTCTTTCAATAGGCGTTGCAGAAGGCGATAACATCAAGGCTTGCGAGAAAAAATCAAGGAAGGCTCTTGAAATGGCGCTCGGAAGAGGCGGCGACCAGGTTGCCATCCGCGGAAAAGACGGATATGACTATATCGGCGGCGTTTCAAAAAGTGCCGAAAAACGCAATAAGGTTAAAAGCCGCGTCGTAGGCTCAGCTCTTTCTGAGCTTATCAAATCCAGCAGCAACGTTATTGTTATGGGTCATTCTTATACGGACCTTGACGCAATCGGCGCAGCGATAGGTATTGCGTGTGCGGCAGAAAGCTTCGGAATTCCCGTATGCATAGCTACCGATAAAAAGAAAACTCTTGCACTCAGCCTTGTTGAAAAGCTTGAAAATGAGGGCATGGGCAGCTTATTTGTTGATAAGGACAAGGCTTTTGAAATGCTTACCAAAAAGAGCTTGCTTGTTGTTGTTGACACCCATATCGAAACCTTTGCCGAATTTCCGAAACTTTATGAAAAGGCCGAAACAAGGGTTATAATTGACCATCACAGACGCGCCGTTACCGATATCGAAAGCGCGGTTATATTCCATCACGATCCGGGAGCCTCCTCGGCTTGCGAAATGGTTACCGAGCTTTTGCAGTATATGAACACTGACATTAACATAACAAAAACGGTTGCAGAAGCACTGCTTGCGGGCATTATGCTTGACACCAAGGATTTTGTTATCAATGCAGGAGTGAGAACTTTTGAAGCGGCGGCGTTTCTTAAGGATAAAAATGCTGATACCGTCAGCGTTAAAAAGCTTTTTGCAAATTCCATGGAGGTTAATAAGCTTCGCACCAAGGTTATTTCCGAAGCGGAGAGCTTCATGGGCTGTGCCGTTTCTTCCGCAAATTTTGACGCCGATGATATCAGAATCATTTCCGCGCAGGCAGCGGATGAGCTTCTGAAGGTCAGCGGAATAAAAGCTTCCTTCGTTTTGTTCAAAAGCAACGGAGCTATCAATATTTCAGCAAGAAGTCTCGGCGAAATCAATGTTCAGATAATTATGGAGTCTCTCGGCGGAGGCGGCCATCAAAATATGGCGGCATGTCAGCTTAAAGGCTGCAATATGAACGAGGCAGAAGAAAAGCTGAAAGCCGCGATAAAAGATTTTTTTGGAAAAAACTCTAAATAAGGAGAAAAGATATGAAAGTAGTATTGACTCAGGATGTAAAAGGATTAGGCAAAAAAGGCGAACTTGTCAACACGTCAGACGGTTATGCAAGGAACTTCCTTTTTCCCCGCAAGCTTGCTATGGAAGCGAATGCGCAGGCTATGAGCGAGCTTAAAAACAGAGAGGCAGCTGAAAAACACCGTATTGATACCGAAATCGCAGCCGCAAAGGCAAGTGCTGCAAAGCTTGAAGGAAAAACCGTGAAGATGACTGCAAAGGCAGGCGCAAACGGAAAGCTTTTCGGCTCGGTAACTTCAAAGGATGTTGCAGAGGCCGTTTCAAAGCAGTTCGGAATGCAGCTTGACAAGCGTAAGGTTGTTGTTGAGGATATCAAGACCTTCGGCACATATCCTGTTGAGGTTAAGCTTTATAACGGAATTTCCGCATCTATGTTTGTAATGGTGGGAGAATAATGGCAGATAATTTGCTTTCGTATGATAACATAAAAATGCCGTATAGCCTTGAGGCAGAGCAAGCGGTTCTCGGCAGTATTCTTGTTGAGCCATCATGTCTTTCTCAGGCGGCGGTTTACATAACTCCCGAGGCCTTCTATCTTCCGCAGCATGCTTCAATCTTCGAAGCAATGATATCGGCGGACAGCACCGGTAAAATCATTGACCCGCTTGTTATTCTCAACATGCTGGTTCAGCAGGGTGTTTATGACAGCGCTTCGGGTAAAAACTATCTTTTCCAGCTTAAAGAAAGTGTTCCTTCAACGGCGAATGTTGAGATGTATGCCAAGATAGTTCGCGAAAAGTTCTATATGAGAACTCTTATCAACATTTCAAGCGAAACTATTGAAAGCGCCGTTGCTCAGGAAGAAACCGCAGATGCTCTGCTTGATAATGCCGAGCAGAAGATATATAATATCCGTCAGGGCAAAACAACAAACGCGCCCTCAAAACTCAAGGATATCATTGTCAACAATGTTTATGATACCCTTAAGAAAATTACCGGTGAAGACAAAGAGCTCTATAAGGGATATACCACCGGATTTTCGGATTTGGATAAAATTCTCACGGGTCTTAACCGTTCCGACCTTGTTCTTATCGGTGCAAGACCTGCAATGGGTAAAACGAGCTTTGCTCTCAATCTTGCCCGTAACGTTGCCGCTCTCGGTAAGCGTAAGGTTCTGTTTTTTTCTCTTGAAATGACCAAAGAACAGTTGGCAATGAGAGTGCTCGGTACCGAAGCGAGAGTTTCGAGCCATAAGATGAGAAGCGGTAATATTCAGCAGGATGAATGGATAAGGCTCGGCATGGCAACCAGTGCACTCAATGATTGTGAGCTTTATTTTGACGATACCTCAAGCATCACCGTGCCTGAAATGAAGGCAAAAACAAGGCGTCTCGGCGGTGTTGAATGCGTTATCATCGACTACCTCGGTCTTATTAAGGGTAGCACCAAAACCGAAAACCGTGTGCAGGAAGTTTCTGAAATCACAAGAAACCTCAAGATGATGGCGAAGGACCTCAACATCCCCGTTGTTTGCTGTGCACAGCTT
>JAZLCS010000063.1:0-4375 GCA_045614385.1 Acutalibacteraceae bacterium
AATTGCCTGCGAATAAATATCGGCTTCAATCGCTTTAACACCCCATGAGAGATATCCGCTTTCTGTTTTTTCGGCTCCGGTATATATAGGTCTGTCGCGTTCTGCATAAATAACATCGGGATTGCTGTTCAGCTTTTCAAGGCAGGAAAGAAGTTCATTCTCCGTTGAAAACTGCAGAACAAATCGTCCGTCATCCGAAACAACACTGTCGGACGCACAAGGAAAATCAAAATCCGAAATTTCCGAACGAAGCTTTCCCATGATTCTGAGCATGGAGGCTTCGTTGTTTTTTATGATTTCCGATGTCTTTACGGCAAATTCAAAATTATTTTCTGCATATAAGGTATCGGCTTCTTCTGCAGATACAGAAATCGCACATATAAGACAGCCGGAACATATTAATAATGCTGACAATAAAGAAAGAGTTTTTTTAATGTGTTTTTTCATGATTTCAACAACCTTATTGCTAAAATGTTTATGTGTCATTTCTTCATCTCTCTGAAAAGATTAAGTTCTGAATAGATATCTATTCTCTCCGAAGCCTCTTTTGCAACCTTATTCGGGCGGATTTTGGGGCGTTTTCCGAGAATTGAACGGATTATATATCTTCCTCCGAAGAAAATCCAGCCAAAGGGGAGAAGAATTTTAAATTTCTTTGCCGATTTCCAGTTTTTATAAACAATGCTGTTGGCAGAAATAAAAAACTGCTTGAGCATAGGCGTGTCTTTTTCGTTTTTGCTTGAAATCAAGAGGCTTTCGTGGCTTCTGTCAGCGTGCTTCTGTCCGAAATTGCCGCCGATAATGATGTCAATGAGAATATAGTCTGCCAATTTCCCGTCGGTGTCCTTTGCCCATTCCATATCGGGGAGTCCGAGATATTTGCATGAGATGAAGGTCATTGTTTTGGCAAATTCCCAAAGACCGATATCTTTGAATGTTTTTTCAAACATCCGGAGGAATTTTTCTTCACCGATGCTGTTAAGAAATACCGCCCAGTCACACAGATGGCGAAGGCCGAGCCCGTCACCCGTCAGGTGGTGGCACATATGGAGAAGAATAATGAGCCCATGATGATAGTCTGACGGCACGGTTAATTCTCCGAGCTCGGTCTGCACCGTTTCGGAGTTTTCAAGAAGTCCCGAAAGGTATTTTCTTACCTTTACGCCTGCCTTACCGTGAGGAATTCCCGACGGCTGAAAGTGCATTTCGCATCGGCAGATATTTCCGAGAAAAACATCGTGGACATCGTGACTTTTGCCCGTTGATTCATATCCGTTTTCCGAAAGAACCTTGATTGCTTCTTCAAAGTTATCGGTGTCAACAAGAAAGTCAACATCGCCCATTGAACGCATGAGGGAATCGGGATAATAGAGAGCGGATGCATAGCCTTTGAGAATTGTGCAGGGGATACCTGCGTTTTTCATTATGTTGCATATGCGGATATGCTCAAAATCAATTTTGGCATTGGTTGCGAGGCTCTTTGCAAGCTTTTTTCTTATATATCCGCATTTTTCGTTTTCAAGAATTTCTTCCTTTGAGTTGTGGAATGCCATGAGAGTAACTGCCTGAGCGTATGCTTCGCACCAGACCGCATTGAGGCTGTCCTCATTGAGGTCAACCTTGCGCCCTGCATTAAAAAGATTGTTTGCAAGAATATCAAGCAAAATCTTTTCGTGTTCTCTTAACTTGGCATTTTTAATACTCATAAATCACACAACTTCAAAAAATGTATCGGGTTTATTCGGATCGAATTGCTCGTTTGCCCACATGAGCGTAACGAGATTTTCTGTTTCGGAAAGATTTATAATATTGTGAGTGAAACCGGGAAGCATATGCACAGCCTCGGGCGTATCGCCTGAAACACGGAATTCAAGCACCCTGTCAGTTCCGATTTCCCTTTGCTGAATAAGGGCGGAGCCCGAAACAACAATGAAAAATTCCCACTTGGTATTGTGCCAGTGCTGTCCCTTGGTTATTCCGGGATTGCTTACGTTAACCGAAAACTGACCGCAGTTTGCAGTCTTTAATATTTCGGTGAAGCTGCCTCTTGCATCGCAGTTCATCTTAAGGGGAATACTTACCTTTTCTTCGGGAAGATATGAAAGATATGTTGAGTAAAGTTTTTTTGCAAATGAGTTGAACGGAATTTCAGGCATAACAAGAGTCTGACTCTGCGCCTTGAAGCTTTCGAGAAGTTCAACGATTTCGCCGAGAGTTACTTTGTGGGTAACGGAGAAGGTGCAGAAATTGCCGTTTTTGGTTTCCTTGCCTTCAAGTGCGTTGAGCATTTCATCAACGAAATCGTCGATATAAAGAAGCTCAAGCTCAACCGAAGGGTCATTGACTGTTATCAGCAAATCCTTTGCAATGTTGTTGCAGAAAGTCGCAACGGCTGAATTGTAGTTGGGTTTGCACCATTTGCCGAAAAGATTGGGCAAACGGTAAACAAGAGCCTTTGCGCCTGTTTCTTTTTCATATTCAAAGAGCATATTCTCTGCCTCAAGCTTGCTCTTTCCGTATTCAGATCCTGCAAATCTTCCTTCAAGAGTTGCCTGAACGGAGGATGAAAGCATTACGGGAGCTTTGTTTTTGCAAGCTTTGAGTTCATTAAGAACAGTTCCGAGTATGCCGTAATTGCCCGAAAATTCGCTTGTTTCCTTGGGTCTGTTTATGCCTGCAAGGTGAAAAACAAAGTCTGCCTTTGAGCAGTATTCACGAAGCTCTTCGGGAGTTGAATTGATGTCATATTCAAAAATTTTATCAATCTGAATTGCGGGACGTGTTTTATTTTTGCCGTCTTTTATTGTGTAAAGATTTGCAACGAGATTTCTGCCTGCAAATCCTTTTGCACCTGTGATAAGAATGTTCATTAAAACTTTCTCCAAACCATTTTATTGACAATTCCGGTATAACTCTGAATGAGCCTTACGATTTTATCGGAAACATTTTTGTCCGTGTAATCGGGAACGGGAATTGCTGAGTTTTCGTCTTTTGCGAGTTCAACTGCAGTTTCAACCGCCTGAAGCAGACCGTTTTCTTCAATGCCTGCAAGCACGAAACAGCCCTTGTCGAGTGCTTCGGGACGCTCTGTTGACGTTCTAATGCAAACTGCAGGGAAAGGTCTGCCGATGCTTAGATAAAAACTGCTTTCTTCGGGAAGAGTACCGCTGTCTGATACAACAGCAAAAGCGCTCATCTGAAGTTTGTTATAATCCGAGAAGCCGAGAGGCTCGTGCATAATAATTCTCTTATCGAGAACAATATCAGAATTTTCAAGTCTTTTTCTTGAACGGGGATGGCACGAATAGAGAATGGGCATATCGTATTTTTCCGCAAGCGTGTTCAAGGCGTTGAACAGCGAGCGGAAGTTTTTATCAGTGTCGATATTTTCTTCTCTGTGAGCTGAAAGAAGAATATATTTCTTCTCTTCAAGACCAAGCTTTTTAAGAATATCGCTACCGAGAATTTTGTTAATATTAGCATCAAGAACTTCTGCCATAGGTGAACCTGAAACGTAGGTTCTTTCTTTGGGCAGGCCGCATTCGGCAAGGTATCTTCTTGCGTGCTCTGAATATGCGATGTTGACGTCGGAGATGATGTCAACAATTCTTCTGTTTGTTTCTTCGGGAAGGCACTCATCTTTGCAACGATTACCTGCTTCCATATGGAAAATGGGAATATGAAGTCTTTTTGCGCTGATTGCGGAAAGACAACTGTTTGTATCTCCGAGAATAAGAAGAGCATCAGGCTTTATTTCTTCCATAAGTTTGTAGGAATACGAAATAGCATTACCTAAAGTCTGTCCGAGATTATCACCAACGCAGTTGAGATAAACTTCGGGTACGTCAAGATTCAGGTCGTCAAAGAAAATACCGTTGAGAGTATAGTCATAATTCTGACCTGTATGAGCAAGGATGCAGTCGAAATGCTTACGGCACTTTTTGATAACTTCCGAAAGACGGATGATTTCAGGTCTTGTGCCAACAATTATGAGAAGTTTAAGCTTGCCGTTATTCTTAAAATTAATATCGTATTTCATAAATTCACCTTATGAATTGAATTCTTCGAGTCTTTCTCTTATGTAATCAAGTTCAAGAAGCTTTTCTTTAACTTCTTCAACATTCAGAAGCTTGGTGTTGCTGCTGTTGAACTCTGTAAGTTCAGCACGCTTAACATCGCCGTCAGAGAAATATTTATCATAGTTAAGGCTTCTGTTATCAGCGTGAACGCGGAAAAACTCGCCCATATCTTCAGCTTTTGCACATTCTTCGTTTGTAAGAAGAGTTTCATACATCTTTTCACCATGACGGATGCCGATGATTTTGATTTCTTCTTTATTGCCGCCGAAAAGCTCACAAACAGCTTCAGCCTGAGT